>NZ_BAAARV010000005.1:282727-306998 GCF_039532525.1 Dactylosporangium salmoneum | reverse complement strand
TCGGCGCTTCGCCGTTCCGGCCGGTTGGTCCGGGCGGCTCGCTCGCGCAGCCGGCGTTCAGCCGCGTTGCCGGCGTTCAGCCGCGTTGCCGGCGTTCAGCCGCGTTGCTTGGCCACGAAGTCGCGCCACTGCTGCTCGAGCTGCTCGCGGCTGATCCCGAGCACCTCGCGGGCCACCGAGTCGACCTCGGACATGCGCAGGAACCCCTCGTAGAAGGCGAAGAGCTTGTCCTGCCCGTACGTCTCGGCGATCATCCGGCACGCGAGCCACCCGCCGATGTAGTTGCGCGGCTCGGCGTAGAACTGCTCGTTGCTGGGCAACGTCTTGATCTGCAGGTCCCCGAGCGCGGCCCGGATGCCCGCCGGGTTGTACTTGCCGTCCTTGTAGGCGACGTACTCGGCGAACCCCTCCACCACCCACCGCGGCGTGTACGGCCCGGTGACCGGCCCCATCGCCGCGTGCGTGAACTCGTGCGTGAGGTCGTGCTGCAGCTCGGCCGTCGGCGCGCTGAGCTCGGTGGGGTTGAACACGACCCGCGTGGTCGCGTACGCCTTGTGTGACGACCACTCCGCCACCGAGTCGTAGTACGGCACCGCGATCGCCGCCACCTGGCCCACCCGGTCCTGCGACTCGGCGAAGTACGTGTCGAAGATCTGCTTGTCGGTGACCGCCGTGATGAGCACCTTCCCGTCCCACCCGCCGGGCCGCACCTCGGCCACCCGCCGCAGCCCGGTCTCCGCCATCTGCAGCAGCGCCTGCCCGCCGTCGGTCTTGGACACCACCGCGACCACCCGATCGCTGCGCACGATGCTGATCGCCCCGCTGGAGTCCCACGGCTGCCCGAGCGCCCCGGTGGGCATGTCCCTGCCGCTCCCGTTCCCGGCGATCACCCAGCGCCCCGCGGCGTACCCGAACACGGCCAGCCACGGCGTCGCCACCGCCCGGCTGTCCAGCCCGTCGATCCGGTGCCGCACGGTGACCGCCACGACCTTCACGGCCGCGTGGTACCGCTGAAACAACTCCTCCGGCAGGTACACGGCCATCTTGGTCGCCGGCTGCGCCGTCCGCTCGAACCGCAGCTCCGCGAACGGCATCCTGATGAGATTCTCGAACTCCTGCCGCTGCCGCTTCGCGAACGCCGCGTCGCTCTGGTCGACGTCCGCCATCCACGCGTCGAGGCTCTTGCTCCGGATCGCCGCCGTCCGCCGCTCCAGCACCGCGTCGACGGCCTTCCCGCCGACCTCGTCCCGGACGTCGACCCAGGCGACCCCGGACGGCGCACCGCCCCCGCCCCGCAGCGCCCAGGCCGCCGCCGCACCCCCGCCGAGGGCCACCAGCATGCTGACCACGAGCAGCGTGGAGAGAATGACCCAGGCGTAGCTGCGCCGGGGCTGCGGCGGCAGCGCCACTCGCCAGCCCGGCCCGGGATATGGCAAGCCCACCCCGAGCGCCGGAGACGCCTGCACCCCGGGTGACACGGCAACGCCGGCGACGCCAAAGGGCGACGGCTGCATCGGCGCAGGCAGGTGCGAGGACGACGACGGTTGCCCGGCCGGGGGCGGCTGCAATGGCGACGACGGCAGTGGTTGCCCGGGCGGCTGTGGCTGCGGTGGCGCGGGCGGTTCGACCACCTCGGCTGATTCGGCTGGTTCGGACGGGCCGTCGGCGGGCGCAGGTGCGATGTCCGGCGTTCGAGGCGGCTGGACCTCGGCGGTGACGGCGGCAGGTGCCGGTTCAGCGGCCGGCGATCGGGGCTGCGTGACCTCGGCGGCGACGGCAGGTGCAGGCGCTGGCGTGGCGTCCGGCGATGGGGCCGGCGCGACCTCGGCGGCGGCGGGGGTGGTGGCTGGCGTGGCGTCCGGCGTTCGGGACGACGGGACCTCGGCGGCGGCGGGGGTGGTGGCTGGCGTGGCGTCCGGCGTTCGGGGCGACGGGACCTCGACGGTGTGGTCCGGGTCGTCGGCGATCGGGGCGGCGGTCGGTTCGGGGAGGGTCACGTTGCCTGCCGACGTCGGGGAGCGGAATCACATCCTCCGTCAGCCCGCGCGGCGTTGTCGAGACTGGCGCAGGCCCCGCGGGAGCGCTTGGCGGCGGGCGTCGGCGGAAGTTTGCCGCCGCGGGCAGGTTTGGCCGACTCGGTCCGGGGTCACCCGTTCGAGTGGTAAAGGGGAGGTTGGGGGCGGTGAGGGCTACACGGTCTTGCATTTTGCATGTGCATGTTTGAGGATCTGGATGTTCTCGTTACCGAGCGTCGCAGCGCCCGAACCCCCCGGTTGCGTGCTGACAAGGGGTCCGCGCGGTCGGGTGAACGGGCGGGCGTCCTCTTGTCGACCGGTTGGGCCGGTGAGGGCGCCCGCCCCCAATGCCAGATGGACGAAGCCCGCACGAGAGGCGATGAAACCGTGCACTACTCGCAGACTGCCGCCGACCGCCTGGCCGCGGCACAGCAGGTCGTTTCGCTTCACCTTCCCTCGCTCTCGGGGGAGTTCTGTGCCGCCTGCGGGCATCCGTTCCCGTGCGCGTTCCGGCGGGCGGCGGATGCCACGCTCGAGGTCTACGGGCGGCTTCCCCGGCGCCTGCCCGGGGCCACGCTCCGGGCTGCTGGGGTGCGGCTGGGGCCGCTCCGGCGCGTCGAGGTGCCGCGGTGGGCCGGCGGGGCCGCGGGGCAGGCCGTGGAGACGACCGGGCGCCACGCCCGGACCGACGGTTACGACGTCCGCGGTGCCGGGAAGGGCGCGGGGACCTCGGGTCGCTGGCTGCGTGAGGGCTGGCCGTGGCCGGTCAATCGGGAGCCGGAGGCGCGGCCGGGCCGGGCGGTCGGGGTGGCGCGGGTGACGGGCGGGGCGCACGCAGCATCTGCAGACGAGTGCGGACGGCGGCCTCGGTTCGTCCCAGTTCAGCGGTCAGGGTCTTGACGCTCGCGCCCTGCTCGACGCGGGTCACCAGCAGGTCCAGGTCTTCCGGGGCCCACGGGCGGCCCGCATTGGGCGGGCGGGTGTCCGGCGGCGGCCACGATATCGGGACCCGCTGCGGCGGCGATGGCGGCGGGCCGGACGGCAGCGCCTCGTCCAGGAGCGAGCCGAAGAAGGACTCCTCCGGGGGCGGGGCGCGGAAGGCGCTCAGGGTCGAGGCGAGCAGGCCGCCCACGTCGGCGGCGTCGGCGGCCGGGATCTCGGCGACCAGCTCGGTGATCGCGTAGCCGTCGGACCAGCCGGTCAGGCGGAGGTGCACCACGCCGCCGTCGCAGAAGGCGGCGGACTCGTAGTTTCGGCGGCCGTCCAGGAGGTCCAGGGTGAGCGTCCTGTTCATGGGCCGAACCTACGGGCCGGGTCTGACACTTTTTGGCGGCGGTTACTTTGCGTCTAGGGCGAGTGGCGAAGGGTAGCCACGGCGGGTGGAGGCCGGCTGCTTCCACGGCTCGTGGATCGCCTTGCCCGGGATATCGGCGAGCTCGGGGACGTAGCGGCGCACATAGTCGCCCGTCGGGTCGAAGCGCTCGGCCTGGCGCAGCGGGTTGAAGCGCCGGTACGGCTTCGTGTCGTTGCCCGTGCCGGCGACCCACTGCCAGTTGCCGTAGTTGTTGGCCACGTCGCCGTCGAGGAGCAGGTCGTAGAAGTGGTCGCCGCCGGCCCGCCAGTCCAGGTACAGGTGCTTGGTCAGGTAGGAGGCGGTGATCAGCCGGGCGCGGTTGTGCATCCAGCCCTCCTGCAGCATCTGGCGCATGCCGGCGTCGACGATCGGGACGCCGGTGTGGCCCGCCTTCCAGGCCTCCAGCGCGTCGGGCTCGTCGCGCCAGCTGTCCTCGGCGCCGGGGCGGTACGGGCGGCGGCGCAGGTCGGGGAAGGCGGACAGGACCTGGTGGTAGAAGTCGCGCCAGCACAACTGGCGCACGAAGGGCTCGGCGCCCGCGTGGCCGTCGACCCGCGCCACCAGTTCGCGCGGGGACAGGCAGCCGAAGTGGAGGTACGGGCTCAGCCGCGACGTGCGGTCGGCCGCGAGGTCGTCGTGGTGGTCGCCGTACGACTCCAGGTGCGTCAGCCAGGACGAGAGCCTCTCGCGGGCCGCGGACTCCCCGGAGACCGCGTCCGGATCACCCGTCGCGAACCACGACTTCGGCATGTCCTCGGGCAGCGAGATCCGCCGCGGCGCGCCGTGCACCTCGCGCAGCGACGAGGCCTGCCAGGCGCGGTAGTAGGGGGTGAACACCTTGTAGTGCGAGCCGCCACCGCCGGGCCGCAGGGAGCCGGGCTCCGCGATGGTCACCCCGGGAAACTCCCGGAAGGCCACGCCCTCGGCGGCGCAGGCCGCCGCCAGCCGCTGGGAGCGGGCCCGGGCGAACCCGCTCACGTCGGCCGACATCGCGATGCCCGCGGCCCCGACCTGCTTGGCGACCCGCAGCGCGCAGTCCACCGGGTCCCCGCGCAGCGTCACCAGGTCGCCGCCGCGCTGTCGCAGCGAGGAGGCGAGGTCCGAGAGGCACCCGTCGAGGAACGTCCGCCGATTCGAGCCGGCGGGCAGGGAGGGGTCGTGCACGAACAGCGGCACCACGTGCTCCGCCGCTCGCACGGAGGCGGCCAGCGCCGGGTGGTCGTGCACCCGCAGGTCGCGGGTGAAGAGCACGACGGCGACCTTCATGCCGCGGTGCCCCGCAGGTCCAGCACGCCGGCGTCGTCACGCTGGCGGGGAATGTCCAGAACGTCGGCCGGGGCCGAGGGGCGCGCGAGCACGCAGGACAGGGCCACGGCCAGCTTGCGCCAGGTGGGCACCGCGGCCCGGCGGGCGAACACGTCGTAGTCCTGCGCCTCGATCTCGGTGAGGATCCCGCCGTACAGCCGGTACGCCGCCGTCATGCACGCCTGCGAGGCGGGCGCCAGCATCGGGATTCCCGGCGCGGCGAGGGCGTAGTGCCGCCTGGCCAGGCTCACGAAGTACCGAATCAGGCTCTTGATCTTCGGGGAACTGCGGCGCGCGGCGCGGGCCTGCTCGAGGTCGGCCCGCGAGACCCCGAAGGCGCGCAGGTCCTGCTGCGGCAGGTAGATCCGCCCCCGCTGCAGGTCCTCGGCCACGTCCCGGATGAAATTGGTGAGCTGGAAGGCCAGGCCCAGCTGGCGGGCGGGCTCGCGGGCGGCCGCGCGATCGGAGGACTCCAGGATCGGCAGCATCATCGTGCCGATCACCGCCGCCGAGCCCTCCATGTAGAGCAGGAGGTCGTCGTACGTCTCGTAGGAGGTGACGGTCAGGTCCATCGCCATGCTGTGCAGGAACTTGCGGAAGTCCTCGAGGTCGATGTCGAAGACCTGAATGGTGTGCAGAACCGCGGGTAGGAGCGGGTCGCCTGTGTGCCCGCCGCGCAGGCCGCGCAGGAACTCGGCCGACCACGCAGCGAGCTCGTCCGCGCGCTCCTGCGGCGTCGCGCCGCCCATGCGGTCGACGATCTCGTCGGCGTACCGGGTGAATCCGTACAGCGCGTGCACGTGCCGCCGCTTCCACTTGGGCAGCAGCTGCGTCGCCAGATAGTAGGTGCGCCCGTGGTATCGGTGCAGTGCGCGGCACCGCTCATAGGCGGCGGCTAGGGGCGCGTCCATCTGACCTCCCGGTTCGCGGCGAATCGACGCAGCAATCGACGCAAGGCCGAGCCTACGCTACGCTTCCTCCTTGAGCCACAAGAAACGCTGGCCGACTGAGCCACAGGAAACACGGAAGGGGCCGCGATGCGAACCGTGAGTGGCCCTACGGACCGCGTCGTCGTGGTGGGCGCGGGACTGGGCGGGCTGGCCGCGGCCATCCGCCTCGCCGCCGCGGGCCGGTCGGTCACGCTGCTCGAGCGCGAGGACCAGCCGGGCGGGCGGGCCGGGCGGCTCGTCGTGGACGGCTACGAGTTCGACACCGGGCCCACCGTGCTGACCATGCCCGAGATCCTCGCCGACCTGCTCGGCACCGTCGGCGAGGACCTGAGCGCGTGGCTGCCGATGACGAAGCTCGACCCGGCGTACCGCGCCCACTTCCCCGACGGCAGCACGCTCGACGTCATCGCCGACACCGCCCGGATGGCCGGCGAGGTGGCGCGGGTCTGCGGATCGCGGGAGGCCGACGGCTACCTCCGCTTCGTCGACCACGCCCGCGAGCTGTGGGCGCTGCAGCGCGACGACTTCATCGACCGTAACCTCGACCGCCCGCGCGACCTGGTCACGGCCAACCTGTGGCGGCTGGTCCGGCGCGGCGGCTTCGGGCGGCTGCAGGCCAAGGTCGACTCGTACTTCAAGGACCCGCGCACCCGCCGGATCTTCTCCTTCCAGGCCATGTACGCCGGCGTCGCCCCGCATCAGGCCCTGGCCCTCTACGCCGTCATCGCCTACCTCGACTCCGTCGCCGGCGTGTACTTCCCCCGCGGCGGCATCCACGCTGTCCCGCGGGCGCTGGCCGGGGTGGCCGAGAAGCACGGCGTCGAGATCGTCTACGGGGCCGAGGTCGAGCGGGTGGAGGCCTCGGCGGGCCGGGCGACCGGGGTGCGCACCCGCGACGGGCGCCGGTTCCCGGCCGACGTGGTGGTGCTCAACCCCGATCTGCCCGTGGCGTACCGAGACCTGCTCCCGCCCACTCGGTTCCGCAGCCCGCTGCTGGGGCGGCTGCGGTACTCGCCGTCCTGCGTGGTGCTGCACGCGGGGTCGACGCAGGGGTACGGCGCCATCGCCCACCACAACATCCACTTCGGCCGGTCGTGGCGGGAGACCTTCGACGAGGTGATCGACCAGGGCCGGCTGATGAGCGACCCGTCCCTGCTGGTGACCAACCCGACGCGGACCGATCCGGCGCTCGCCCCCGAGGGCCGCCACGCCTATTACGTGCTCGCGCCGACGCCCAACCTCACCGCCCGGCTGCTCGACTGGCGGGGGCCGCTGGCCGGCATCTATCGCAGCGAGCTGATCGAGACGCTGGAGCAGCGGGGGTACGTCGGATTCGGCGCCGGCCTCGAAGTGTCCCGGTTCGTCACGCCGGCCGACTGGGCCGACCAGGGCATGGCCGTCGGCACCCCCTTCGCGGCGGCGCACACGCTGCGCCAGACGGGCCCCTTCCGGCCCGGCAACCTCCACCCCACACTGTCCAATGTGGTCTTCGTCGGGTCGGGCACGCAGCCCGGCGTCGGCGTGCCGATGGTGCTCATTTCCGGTCGCCTCGCGGCGTCCCGCGTCACGGGGGAGTCCTGATCATGTCTCGGGAACAACAACTGGTCGAGCTGGTCGCCACCGACGGCACCGCGTCCGGCAGCGCGACCGTCGAGGACGCGCACCGCGCGCCGGGCCGGCTGCACCGCGCGTTCTCGGTGCTGCTCTTCGACCCCGACGGCCGCGTCCTGCTGCAGCAGCGCGCCGCCGTGAAGACCCGCTTCGCGCTGCGCTGGGCCAACGCCTGCTGCGGCCACCCCGGGCCGGGCGAGCCGGTCGTCGTCGCGGCGGCCCGCCGGCTCGACGAGGAGCTGGGCGTGTCGGCATCGCTCGAAGAGGTCGGGGTGTACCTCTACCAGGCGGCCGACCCCGACAGCGGACGGGTCGAGTTCGAGTACGACCACGTGCTGGTCGGCGCCTACGCCGGCCCGGTGCGCCCCGACCCCGCCGAGGTGGCCGAGACGGACTGGGTGCTGCCCGCCGAGCTCGAAGAGCGCCTCCGCCGCTTCCCCGACTTCTACGCCCCGTGGCTCGCCGGGGTGCTCGACGCGTGGCGGTCGTCGCAACGATGAGCTTCTCGGCGGGGACCGTGGCCCGGCGGCTCGGCGTCGCCGTCACCACCCTGCGGACGTGGCACCAGCGGTACGGGATGGGCCCCTCGCTGCACGAGCCCGGCCACCACCGCCGGTACACCGAGCAGGACATCCAGCGCCTCGAGGAGATGCAGCGGCTGATCGTCGAGGGCGTGGCCCCGTCCGAGGCGGCGCGCTGGGCCCGCCGGCGCGGCGACCACGCGCGACTGTTCGAGGCCACCGCGGGCGCCGACACCTCGGCCGCCGTGCGGGGCCTCAACCGGGCGGCGCTGCGGCTGGACGCGCCGGCCGTGCGCCAGCGGGTCGCCGAGGCGGTCCGGGAGCTCGGGGTCGTCGCTGCCTGGGATTCGGTACTGCGCCCAGTGCTCGCCGGCATCGGCGAGCGGCACGCCGCCACCGGCGGCCTCGTCGAGGTCGAGCACCTCGTCTCCGGCTGCGTCTCGGGAGTGCTCGGCGCCGTGCCGCGCCCGAGCGCCGGCCGCCCGGTGCGCATCCTTCTCGCCTGCGCCGACGACGAGCAGCACAGCCTGCCGATCGAGGCCCTCGCCGCGGCGCTGGCCGCCGACGGGGTGCCGGCCCGCTCGCTGGGCGCGCGCGTGCCGCCCTCCGCGCTGCGGGCCGCCATTCGCCGCACCGGCCCGTCGGCCGTCCTGGTCTGGTCCCACCTGCGCGTCACCGCCGCCCCGGAGCAGCTGGAGGCCGTCCTCGCCGAGCGCAACCGCCCCGTCGTGCTCGCCGCGGCCGGTCCGGGCTGGCATCGACCGTCCGTACCATCGGGCGTCGTCTTTCCGGACAGCATTACCGAGGCGCTGATGCTTCTCACATCCGCACTCACCTAGTTACCTGCGTAGAAGTACCTTGCGGCGGTACTCCCGGGTTCGTGCCATGGGCTGAACGCGGGAGGTTGCATGCGCCCAGGAATCACTAGCGTGTGGCTTTGTCGGAAGAAGCTCAAAGACCCCTCGGAGCCACCTATGTTTCGCACGCGACTCGCGCTAGGAGCAGTGATCAGCGCCGCCGTCCTGGCCCTCGCCGGCTGCGCCAGCCACACCTCCTCCGGCGCTGCCTCGTGGCACGCGACCGGCTCCGGGTCCGCCCCCGGCGACGGCGGGCAGGGCGGCGGCGACCCGGGGGCACACCCCTACGTGGGCGCCTCGACCGCGGCCGCGGCCAAGCCCGAGGCCAGCGCCTCGGCCTCCCCGTCCGCATCGGCCTCGGAGTCACCGTCGGCTTCGGCGTCGGCCTCCGCGTCGGCCTCGACCACGGTCCCGGTCCCCGGCGACGGCATCATCCGCACCACCGGCTCGGCCGCGGTCGCCCTCACGTTCGACGACGGCCCCGGGCCGGACACCCCGAAGATCCTGCAGATGCTGCGCCAGCAGGGCATCAAGGCCACGTTCTGCCTGATCGGTGTCAACGTGCAGGAGTACCCGCAGTACGTGCAGCAGATCGTGCAGGATGGCCACACGCTGTGCAACCACACCTGGAAGCACGACGAGAGCCTCGGCAAGAAGTCGGCCGACACCATCCGCAACGACCTGCAGCGCACCAACGACGAGATCCACAAGGCCGTGCCGGACGCCCCGATCAAGTACTTCCGCCACCCGGGTGGCAACTTCACCCCGCTGGCCGTGCAGATCGCCTCCCAGCTGGGCATGGAGTCCATCGGCTGGAGCGTCGACCCGTCCGACTGGAACATCAAGAAGTGGTCCGGCCAGCAGATGACCAACCACATCGTGTCGAACGTGAGGAACAACACGAAGCCCGGCTCGATCGTCCTTTCCCACGACGGCGGCGGCGACCGGAGCGCCACGATGGCGGCCTACAAGACTCTGCTGCCGGAGCTGAAGGCCAAGTTCACGCTGGTAGCGCTGCCTGTCTGAGCCGGCGGGGCCCCTCCGCCACTCCACTGACGGATACTCATTTGGAGAACGCTGGAGGGGTCACGTATGCTCTGAAAGCCTCCGGCGGGGCCGGATGGGAGCAACACCGTAAGGATCGCAGAGTATGCGATGATTGCGGGGCCGCCCTCATCGTCTAGCGGCCCAGGACGCCGCCCTTTCAAGGCGGTAGCACGGGTTCGAATCCCGTTGGGGGCACGTGTAAGTGAGCTAGGTCCTGTGGAGCAGTTGGAGTGCTCGCCGCCCTGTCAAGGCGGAGGTCGCGGGTTCAAGTCCCGTCAGGACCGCGTTACCCACCTCGGGTGGGTTGCTCTGGGCAGGTAGCTCAGTCGGTACGAGCGTCCGCCTGAAAAGCGGAAGGTCGGCGGTTCGACCCCGCCCCTGCCCACAAGTCCTTCGCCGGGCTTCGGAAACCCTGACCAGCGGAAACGCGGTCGGGGTTTTCTGCTTTCGGGGTCTGCGCGTTGACCGCCGTTACCGGGTTCTGACCCCCCGTTGGTCGGCGCTAGTTGCACGTACGTTGCGCGGCGCCCAGTGGCTCACTGCGCCCACCCTCTGGGGAACGGGCCATCCCGTCCACCCTCTGGGGACGGGCCGCGAGGGGCGGTACTACAGGTGCCACCGCCCCGTCGGTCGCCGCGCATGCCGTGCGGGGCACAGGGGCCGTGTCGACGGCGCCACCGTTGCGGGGGTCGATGTCGACCGTGCCGGTGGATGGCGAGCAGGCCGCGCGGGTGCGCGGTGACATCTGGCTGCACCACGAAGGTGGGCATGGGCAGCTTCGGGGCTTTCCGCGCGCCGTCCTGTCATGTACTTTCTAAATGGAAAGTACATGACAGGAGAGCGTCATGCGTGAAATGGCAGGAGACCCGGCAGCGCTGGAGCGGCTGCGGGTGCAGCGGAGCCGCCTGGCGGACCGGATGCGGCCGCCGTGGTGGTACCTGACCGGTGGCGCCGTTCTGTGGGCGCTGGTCTTCGCGGTGCCCTTCATCTCGCGGTACCTTCCGCGGGTTGGCCTCTGGCCCTTCGTGGTCGCCGGATTCGCGTTGGCAGGGCTGCTGCAGTGGGGCCTGGTCCGGGCCACCGGCATATCTGTGGGAATCCCGGACCTCACCTATCGCCCGGGCCGTCCCGCACGGATCGCGATGCTCGTGTTGAGCCTCGCCGTCCTCGTGACCGAGCACTACCTGATCGGTCGCGGCCTGCTCGTAGCCGCGGCCGTGCTCGCGGCCGTCGCGGTCGGGGCAGGGGTTGTCAGCGTCCAGGCCACTCTGCGGGGGATCCGCCACCACTTGCGAGTCGGCGGAGGGGCGGCGTGACCGCCAAGCCGGACCCGCTCATCCACCCGATCACCCGGTTGTCGATCTGCGGGCTGCTGGCGGCCGGCGCGGACTGGGTCGAGTTCGCCGCGCTGCGCGATGCGGCCGGGATCAGCGACTCGGTGCTGTCGAAACAGTCCCGCGTGCTCGAAGACGCCGGGTACGTGGAGGTCCGCAAGGGCGCGATCGGCCGGAGGCCGCGCACGTGGTTCCGGCTCACCGCGGAAGGGCGCCAGGCGGTGGAGGGCCATCTGGCCTGGCTGGCCCAGTTGGAAGAGACGCTCTCCGCCAGCGCCCGGGACGCGCGGCAGGCGACGCCCCTCCCGGATGATCCCGACCAACCGATGCCCCTGCTGGGCAGCAGCTGAGCTGGTTCTGACCTGCGTGGACCATGCGAGATACGACAGGCCCCCGGCTGGAGGCCCGCCTGCCGGGTTCTCCCGATTCCAGATCTGTCTGTGGAACCCGGAGCGCGAGCTGACCGCCGAGTATCTGGCGACGCTGTCGACAATGTTGGGTCATGAACTCCGGGTCATCCACGCCCACCCCTGAGCCCTCCGTACGCCGTCGGTCACTCCCGGCAAGCGGGCCGGCGGCAATATCGCCGCTATCGAAGCTTCGATGTAGCTACCGGACATACTGGCTTTGTGATCGTTGTTGGTGGGGGTTCTGGGCAGGTTGGCGGGCGGGTTGGGCGGTTGCTCACGGTGCCCCACGTGCTGCTCGTCCGGGATGCCGGCAAGGCGCCCGCGGGGGTGCCGGTGCGGGTGGCGGAGTACGCGGACACCGCCGGTATGACCGAGGCGCTTCGCGGGGCCGGGACGTTCTTCCTCGTGTCGGCGCGGGAGGATCAGCATCGGCTCGCCGCGCATCGCAGTGCGGTTGACGCGGCGGTGGCGGCCGGGGTGCGGCGGATCGTGTACCTCTCGTTCTTCGGGGCCGCGGCCGACTGCACGTTCACGTTCGGGCGGGATCACTGGCACACCGAGCAGTACATTCGCGACTCCGGGCTTCGGTACACGTTTCTGCGCGACAACATGTACCTCGAGATGATTCCTCGGCTGGCCGGGGCGGACGGGGTGATCCGGGGGCCGGCGGGGGACGGGCGGGTGGCCGCTGTCGGGTACGACGACGTCGCCGCGGCCGCGGTGGCCGTGCTCGAGGACCCGGACGGGCATGACGGGCGGACGTACGACCTCACCGGGGGTGAGGCGTTCACGCTCGCCGAGGCGGCCGGGGTGCTCGGGCTGCGGTACGAGCACGAGACGGTCGAAGAGGCGTACGCCTCGCGGGCGCATTACGGGGCGCCGGCGTTCGAGGTCGACGGGTGGGTCACGACGTACACGGCGATCGCGGCCGGGGAGCTGGCAAGAGTCAGCGGGGACGTGGAGCGGCTCACCGGGCGGGTGCCGAAGCGGCTGGCGGAAATTGGCGGGTGACGCCCGGCGGCCGCGACATAGCATCGGGTGCATGCCTGATACCGAGCGTATACCGCAGCGCCCCACTCTCGACGGTCTCGAGGAGAAGTGGGCGGGCGTATGGGAGGTAGAGGGCACGTACCGCTTCGACCGCACAGCGCCGCGGGAGCGGGTGTTCTCCATCGACACGCCGCCGCCCACGGTGAGCGGGCCGCTGCACGTCGGGCACGTGTTCTCATATACGCAGACCGATATCGTGGCGCGTTTTCAGCGTATGCGCGGGCGGGAAGTGTTCTATCCGATCGGGTGGGACGACAACGGGCTGCCGACCGAGCGCCGGGTGCAGCTGACGTTCGGCGTGCAATGTGACCCTACGTTGCCGTACGACCCCGAATTCCAACCGCCGGAGAAGCCCGGCGCCGAGCGGGTGCTTGTCGGGCGGCGTAACTTCGTGGAGCTCTGCCAGCGGCAGACCGACATCGACGAGCAGTCCTACGAGCGCCTCTGGAAGCACGTGGGGCTCAGCGTGGACTGGACGCTGCTGTACACCACCATCGGCGACCGCGCCCGGGCGACCGCGCAGCGCGGGTTCCTCAACAGCCTGGCCCGGGGCGAGGCGTACCCGCTCGACGGGCCGACGCTGTGGGACGTCAGCTTCGGCACGGCGGTGGCGCAGGCCGAGCTCGAGGACCGGGAGCGGCCCGGCGCCTGGCACCGGATCAGGTTCGGCGACTTCTACGTCGAGACCACCCGGCCCGAGCTGCTGCCGGCCTGCGTGGCGCTGGTGGCGCACCCCGACGACGAGCGCTTCCAGCCGCACTTCGGCACGACCGTGCGCACGCCGGTCTTCGGCGTGGAGGTGCCGCTGCTCGCCCACGCGCTGGCCGACCCGGAGAAGGGCAGCGGGCTGGTGATGGTGTGCACGTTCGGCGACCTGACCGACGTGACCTGGTGGCGCGACCTCGACCTGCCCACCCGCACCGTGATGCAGCGCAACGGCCGGCTCGGGCTCAAGGCGCCCGACGGCGTGGACGAGGACGCCTACGCGCCCGTGGCCGGGCTGACCGTCAGCCAGGCGCGGGAGAAGATCGTGGCGCTGCTGCGGTCCTCCGGCGAGCTCGACGGGGAGCCCCGGCCGGTCAGGCACGCGGTGAAGTTCTACGAGAAGGGCGACCGGCCGGTCGAGATCGTGGCGACCCGGCAGTGGTACATCCGCAACGGCGCCCGCTCGCCCGAGCTGCGCGAGACGCTGCTGGCCCGGGGGCGGGAGCTGCGGTGGACGCCGGAGCACATGCGGGCCCGCTACGAGCACTGGGTCGAGGGGCTCACCGGCGACTGGGTGATCAGCCGGCAGCGGTTCTTCGGGGTCCCGATCCCGCTGTGGTACCGCCTGGACTCCGACGCCAACCCGATCTACGACGACCCGATCGTGCCGAAGTCGCTCCCGATGGACCCGAGCAGCGACACGCCGCCGGGCTACGAGGAGATCGACCGCGGCCGGCCGGGCGGCTTCATCGGCGACCCCGACGTGATGGACACCTGGGCGACATCCTCGCTAACCCCGCAGATCGCGGGCGCCTGGCTCGACGACCCGGACCTGTTCGAGCGGGTGTTCCCGATGGACATGCGCCCGCAGGCGCACGAGATCATCCGGACCTGGCTGTTCACCACGGTGCTGCGCTCGCACCTGGAGCACGGGGCGCTGCCCTGGCGCAACGCGGCGATCGCCGGCTGGATCCTCGACCCGGACCGCAAGAAGCTGTCCAAGTCGAAGAACAACGCCCGCGACGACGACAGCCCGGAGGCGCTGCTCGAGCGCTTCGGGGCCGACGCGATCCGGTACTGGGCCGGCAGCGCCCGCCGCGGCGTGGACACCGCGATCGACCCCAACCAGATGAAGGTGGGCCGCCGGCTGGCGGTGAAGCTGCTCAACGCGAGCCGGTTCGTGCTCGGCTTCGGCGGCGCGCCCGAGCCGGACAAGGTGACCGAGCCGGTCGACCTGGCCCTGCTGGCCGCGCTGTCGCGGGTGGTGTCGGAGGCGACGGCCGCGTTCGAGGAGTTCGACTACGCGCGGGCGCTGGAGGTCACAGAGCAGTTCTTCTGGACCTTCTGCGACGACTACGTGGAGCTGGTCAAGGCGCGGGCTTACGGCGAGGCGGCACCCGCCGAGGTGGACTCGGCCCGGGCGGCCCTGGCCGTGGCGCTCTCCACCGTGCAGCGGCTGTTCGCGCCGTTCCTGCCGTACGTGGCCGAGGAGGTCTGGTCGTGGTGGCAGGACGGCTCGGTGCACCGCGCGCCGTGGCCGGCCGCGCTGCCCGAGCCGCTGCCGGCCGGCGACCAGGCCCCGCTGCGGCTGGCGGCCGAGGTGCTGGGCGCGATCCGGCGGGCCAAGTCGGCCGCGCAGCAGTCGATGCGCGCCGAGGTGGCCCGGCTGGAGGTGGCCGGTCCGGTCGCGACCCTGGAGCGGGTGCGGGCCGACCTCACCGCGGCCGGCAACGTGCGGGACTGGGCCCTCGTGGAGGCGGCGGAATTGTCGGCTACCGTCACGCTGTGATGGAACTCCAAGCCATCGGGGTCCAGCACCCCGCGGTCCGGCAGGTGCAGCACATCCAGAACAACACCGCGCCGAACCGCTACAAGCTCTTCGTCGCCGAAGGGCTGTGGGCGCACAACATGCTGCTGGAGTCCGGGGCCCCGATCGACACGTTCTTCTGGTGCCCGGAGGCGATCTACGCCGACGAGGCGCGCAAGCGGGCCGAGGAGATCGCGGAGCGGGCCGAGCGCTCGTTCCGCATCTCCCCGCGCACGCTGGAGAAGATCTCCGAGCGGGACAAGCCCGACGGCCTGCTGTCGCTGGCCGCCCTGCCCCGGTGGGAGCCGCGGGACCTGCGCTTCCAGCGCACGGCGCTCGTGCTGGTGGCCGACGGGGTGGAGATCCCGGGCAACCTCGGCACGCTGATCCGCTCGCTGGATGCCTGCGCGGCGGACTGCCTCGTGCTGACCAACCGCAAGACCCGGCTCACCCATCCGAAGGTGATCCGGGCCAGCCAGGGGACGATTCTCACGGTACCGACGCTGGAATTCGAAACCGTCGAGGAAGCGTGCGGGTGGCTTGCCAGCAACCGCTTCACCGTCCTGCTGGCCGACACCGACGAGGCGGTCAACTACCGCCAGGCCGACTATGGCGGGCGGACCGCGCTGGTGGTGGGCAGCGAGCGGTACGGGATCGCCAAGGACTGGTACGGCCGCGGATTCCAGCGGGTCGCCGTTCCGATGCTCGGCTCGGGCGACTCCCTCAACGTGTCGGTTTCCGCATCGGTACTGCTCTACGAGGCCCGAGCGCGAAAGTCCCGCTGGTAGCCGGTCCGGTTTGCGCGAAATGTCGGGCGCTGGCGCGCCACGACATTTCGGACTTATAACCTGACAGGGTATAAGTCAGATAAGTCGCGGCGCGGAGCGCCCGACTTATCGTTTTTGAGGCATTCTCGCGATCGGCGGAAGTGACCCGGCCCGTGAAAAGTGCTCGCAGCCGACGAAGAGAGGGCCGGCCTACGAAGAGCGCTCGTGGCCGGCAAGGAGCGCCCAGCCCGCGGAGATTGCTTGCGGCCGGCAGGGGGTGGCCGGCCCGCGGAGAGGTGCTCGCGGCCGAGGCGGAGCTGCCCGGTCCGCGCAGAGCGCTCGTGGCCGGCCAAGGAGCCGTCCAGCCCGCAGAGCCGTGCTCGTGGCTGACATGGAGCCGCCCGGCCCGCGCAGAGTGCTGCGCGGGCCGGGCGGCTGTGGTTCGGGCTACTTCGGCTGGGTCGCCTGGCCGCGCAGCGAGATGGCCTGCAGGAAGATGTCGCCGATCTTGGCCGGGTCGGCCGCGACGAACGTGCCGCCGCCGATTGCGTCCGTGATCTGCTTCATCGCGCCCTCGTTGACCTTGTTGCCGATGCCGATGAGGATCACCTGGATCGGCTTGGCCGGGTCGGCGACCTTCTTCAGCTCGGCGATCAGCTGCTCCAGCGAGAGGCCGCCGGCCGGGTCGTCGTTCTCGCCGTCGGTCATGACGATGATCGAGTTGATCCGGCCGCTCTCGTACCCTTCCTGCACCGTCTTGTAGGCGGCCAGGATGGTGTCGTAGAGGGCGGTGTCGCCGTTGCGCTTCGGAGTGATGCTGCTCAGCGCCTGCAGGCACTGGGCGCGCTGGCTGACCAGCGGGCCGATCGGCACCAGCTGCTTGTAGTCCTTGTTGCCGTCCATCAGCGTGGAGAACTCCCACACGCCGAGCGACCACGAGTCGTCGAAGAGGCTCATGCCCTTGCGTGCGGCCTCCAGCGTGACCTGCATGCGGGTCGCGTTGCCGGCGGTCGGCACGGGCTCCAGCATCGAGCCGGAGACGTCGATGACGGCGAGCATGCGGGCCGGCAGCGTGATCGCCTGCCACTTGGTCAGCAGGCCCTCGATCGTGGCGGCGTCGGGCAGCGCGTTGGCCGCCGCGGCCGCCGGGGCGGGGGCGTTGCTCGGGTTCTGGAAGCCCTTGCCGGTCGAGCCGTCGGCGGCGCGCAGCCCGATCGCGCCGAGCTTGTCGTGGAAGTCCTGGGTGTCGAAGGACTTGAGCAGCTCGTTGGCGATGCTTGCCTTGTCGGAGCTGAGCACCACGGCCGGGTAGTCCAGCGCGGGCGGGGACGGCTCGGCGTAGATGGCGGCGAGGCGGACCGGGGGCTGCACCGCGTTGTACTGGATGACCGCCTGCTCGGACAGCGGCGCGACGGTCAGGCCGCTGCTCAGCGTGGCCGGGTCGCTGCTGCGCGGGAACTTCTGGATCAGGTCGGCCCGCACCGAGGAGCGGCCGGAGGCCAGCGCCCGCAGGGCGGCCGTCGCGACCTGGGTCGCCTGGGTGGCGTTGCCGCCGCCGGCGGCCTGGGCGGCCGCGGCCAGGGTCAGCAGGCCGCCGAGGCCGGTGGAGTCGCGGCTGGGCTCGACGATGCCGACCTTGACCTTCTGGTCGGTGGCCACCTTGGTGATGAGGTCGGGGTACGTGATCTTCTTCTCCGGCCAGCCGAAGGTGGTCGCGATCGGCTCCGGCATGGCCAGCACGACGGGGCTGTGGGCGATCGACTTGGCGTCCTGCGGGATGCCCTGCGCGTTGACGGCGCGCAGGCGCTGCAGCCACAGCGACGAGTCGGCCACCCAGACGTCCGGGACGCGGGTCTTGCCGTTGGCCTGCCCGACGCCGGTCAGCGCCTTGCCGGCCTTGCCGGCCAGCGCCGCCGACACGTCGGCCGGGTCCTCCTCGAAGACCTCGATGTCGACGCAGTTGCCGTTGAGCTTGGCCTGCGCGGACCAGTCGCTCGCCTGGGCCTTCAGCGCGGGCGCGATGTCCGCCGGCGCGCCGATGGACAGCTTGGCGGCGTTGCCGCAGGACGGCTGGGAGTATTTCCGGAACGCATACCAGCTGCCGGCGAGGATCACGAGCACGGCGACGGCGGCGGTGCCCAGCTTCAGAGCTCCGCCCGACGACCCCGCTGAGCGGTGGCGACCTTTCACGGCTCATATCCTCCGGACCGGCGGCCTTCGCGGCCTTGTACCTTCGGTTGAAAATCACTGACGGTACGCATCCCAACAAACGAACGCCTAATCTACAAGGCGGCGAAGAATCGTAGTTACGCGAACACGGTTCGCGATCGGGACCGGACAATCAGCCGCAACGCGGCATTCCGCGCGCACTTAAATCTGCCTTAATCGATCGACAGCGTGCCTGGCCGGTCGCGCATCGTCACCAGCAGTGGGCGGTGGTCGGAGAACGGCATCTCGGGACTGGAGACGCCGAGGACCCGTGGCAGCCGCTCGATGCCGCGCGAGTCGGCCAGGACGTGGTCGAACTGCACGCGCGGGGCCGGCGAGGGGTACGTCGCGACGCTTCCCAGCCGGTGCCAGCCCGAGACCAGCCGGGGAAGGCGGCCGGGCAGGTTGAGGTCGGCCAGGAGCACCCGAGGCGCGGGCAGGTCGCGCAGCGCGCGGCGCACGAGGTGCAGCTGCCGGACGTTCCAGCCGGGCACGAACGACAGGTGCGTGGTGGCGACCGTCACGCGCCCGGCCGGCGTCGCGACCACGGCGGCGACGAGCACCCGGGGCTCGTCGTCGAGCAGCAGCAGCCGGGCCCGGCGCGGCCCCGGGATCATGATCGGGGCCCGCAGCGGGGCGGCCGGCAGGCGGGTGACCCGCCACTGGAGCACCGGGTAGCGGCTGACCAGCGCGATCCCGTAGTGCGGCTCGGGGCCCTCGTGGTCCTCGTCCGTGGCGGCCCGGAAGGCCTCGCCGGGCGTGCCGACGACGGCGGGGACGAAGAGCACGTGCCCGGCGCCGAGCGCGTCGGCGGCGATGCGGGCCAGGTCGGCGTGGCCGCTGCGGGGCTGGGCGCGGTCGACCTCCTGCAGGCCCAGGACGTCAGCGTCGAGGCCGGCGATGGACGTGGCGATCCGGTCGTGATCCACCCGGCCGTCGGCCAGCGAGCGCCCGTGCATCAGGTTGAACGTGCCGAGCCGCATACCGTCATTGTCGTCGTTTGATCTTGGCTACCGCCGCCCGGGCGATGGTCTCGGTCTCGGCCCGGTCCACGCCGGGCTGCCCGAAGTGCACGAGCGTGCAGGTCGTCGGCCCCACCCGCACGACCACGAGGAAGCCGCTGAGCCGGAACGCGTCGTCGCCGGTGCCGCCGTCGGCGTTCATCGAGAACACCTGCTCGGCGTCGCCGAGCCGGGGGAAGTCGGTGACCGGGGCGACCGTGACCGCGGTGGTGGTGCCGTCCGCGTCGGTGTCCGTGAAGCTCCCGCACTTGCCGCCGAGCTGTGAAACGTCCGAGTCGTCGGACAGTTCCTCGGCCAGGAAGGGCCCGCCGCCGCCGGCCTCGAAGCGGGCCGACTCCGCCGCGGTCGGGCCGGCGCCCTCGCTGAAGTAGTTGAGCAGCGCGTCGCAGCCGGGGACGCTGGGGCTGCTCGCGGTGCTGACCTCGGGCGCCGCGTCGGGCGGGCTGACGCTGTAGCCGTCGGGGAGGTCAGCCGCGTCGAGCAGGGCGCTGGCGGTGGCCATCTCCACCGTGGGAGCCACCTTGGGGCCGGTGCCGCCGCCGCAGCCGCCGGCGACGAGCGCGGCGCTCACGATGGCCAGCAAGCGGTACATAGGCGCATCATCCCCGTTTCCGCGGAGAAATCCGGCTGAACGGGGGAATCGGGCCGCTACGCCGCGACGGTCGGCTGGGAGCCCTGGCGCAGCGGGGTGCGCTTGCCCGTGGCCAGGTCCACCGCGGTGACCCAGGAGCGGCCGTTGCGGGCCGCGGTCAGCACGCCGGTGTGCTCGCCCGCGTACACCATCTCCCGGTCGTCGGCCTTGCCCACCCGGTGCCGGTTGGCCCCGCTGGCGTCGGCCTCGGTGACGGCGAACGTGGTGCCCTCGGTGGTGTAGCTGGTCCAGGTCACCTTCCGCCCGTCCGCGCTCCAGGCCGGCACGACGCCGAAGCCGCTGGTGCCGTTGCCGCCGCCGCCGTACACGTCGATGGCCCGCTCCCGGCCGGTGCTCACGTTGCCGATGCTCAGGCAGTTGTCGGCGATGCTCTCGCACTCGCCGCCGCGGAAGGCGATCTGTGTGCCGTCGGGCGACCAGGCCACGGCGTCGTCGGTGCGCAGCCGGTCGGCCAGCGTGACGGCCGGCGTGGTGGAGCCGTCGGTGGGGGCCTCCATGGCGTAGCCGACCTCGGGCGCCGCCTGCTCGCGGCACTCGGCCGGGAACAGCGGCTGGGAGGACTTGCCGCCCTCGACGCCGACCCGGAACACGCCCGGGCCGCCGGTGCAGGACAGCGCCGAGTAGGCGATCCACTGCCCGTCCGGCGACCACGACGGCCCGCCGGCGGTGCGGTCGCTCACCTGGTGCTTGTTCTCGCCGTTGGCGCCCATGACCCACACGGTGCCGTTGTGGAGGTACGCCAGCTTGGTGCCGTCGGGCGAGAACCGCGGGCGGGCGTTGACCTCGTCCTCGGTGAGCCGGACCTCGTCGGCGCCGTTGCTGCGGTAGATCACGCCGTCGCGGACGTAGGCGATCGGCTTGCCGCCGACGGCGGCGGCGTGGGCGGCCTGGGCGCCGAGCGCGGTGGTGGCGAGGCCCGCCAGGGTGGCCAGCCCGGCGATCGTCAGCGCCTTGGTGATCTTCGTGCCGTTCATGCTTGCCCCCCGCTGTGCCGTCTCGTCCGTGCGACGCCGAGACCATCGGCGCAACCTTGTCGCACCTGAACGGTTCCCCGACGGGAACTTGTGGTTTTTCCGCCATTCGGACATATATCCACGGAATCGGTCAAACGCCCGCGCGCATGCCCGAAATATCCGCTTCCAAAAACATGCACTCATAGTGCACACTTCTCGGGACGGTGTCTCACGCGCGAGGATCGAGATCGTGACGAACACAGAACTGAACCGCGTCGCCATCGTGACCGGCGCGGCCCGCGGCATCGGGGCCGCCACCGCCATCCGGATCGCCGCCGACGGGCACGCCGTCGCCGTGCTGGACCTCGACGAGGGCGCCTGCAAGGACACCGTCGAGCGGATCACCGCGGCGGGCGGGCGGGCCCTGGCCGTCGGGGCCGACGTCGCCGACGCCGAGGCGGTGGCCGCGGCCGTGGACCGGGTCGCCGCCGAGCTCGGGCCGCCGGTCGTGCTGGTCAACAACGCGGGCGTGATCCGCGACAACCTGCTGTTCAAGATGACCGACGCCGACTGGGACACGGTCATCGGCGTCCACCTGCGCGGCGCCTTCCTCATGAGCCGGGCGGCCCAGGCGCACATGACCGCGGCCAAGTTCGGGCGGATCGTGAACCTGTCCTCGTCCTCGGCCCTGGGCAACCGCGGGCAGGCGAACTACTCGGCGGCCAAGGCCGGCCTGCAGGGGTTCACCAAGACCCTCGCGATCGAGCTGGGGCCCTTCGGCGTGACCGCCAACGCGGTGGCGCCCGGGTTCATCGCCACCGACATGACGGCGGCGACGGCGGCCCGGATGAAGGTCGACTTCGAGACCTTCCAGAAGGGGGCCGCGGAGCAGATCCCGGTGCGGCGGGTCGGGCGGCCCGAGGACGTCGCGCACACGATCTCGTTCCTGGTCAGCGACGGCGCCGGGTTCGTCTCCGGGCAGGTCATCTACGTGGCCGGCGGGCCACTCGACTAGGAGGTTTCCTTGAGCACAGCGGACCACACAGTCGACCTGGCCCGCGAGTTCCTGGCCGGCCACGACCCGGCCGCCATGGAGCCGCTGGAGTTCCTGCGGGCGCGCTTCGACGCCGGGCTGGCCTGGGTGCAGTACCCGCCGGGGCTCGGCGGCCTGGGGCGGCCGCGGGCCGAGCAGCCCCCGGTGGACCAGCTCTTCGCCGAGGCCGGCGCGCCCGACAACAACCCGCGCCGCATCGGCATCGGGCTGGGCATGGCCGCGCCGACGATCCTGCGCCACGGCACCGACGAGCAGCGCCGGCGCTGGCTGCGGCCGCTGTGGACCGGCGAGGAGGTGTGGTGCCAGCTCTTCAGCGAGCCGGGCGCCGGCTCCGACCTCGCCGGCCTGGCCACCCGGGCGGTGCGCGACGGCGACGAGTGGGTGGTCGACGGGCAGAAGGTCTGGACGTCGATGGCGCACGAGGCCCGGTGGGCGATCCTGATCGCGCGCACCGACCCGGCGGTCCCCAAGCACCAGGGGCTCACCTACTTCGTGCTGGACATGGCCGCGGCGGGTGTGGAGGTACGACCGCTGCGGCAGATCACCGGGGAGGCCGAGTTCAACGAGGTCTTCCTGACCGGCGTGCGGATCCCGGACGCCGACCGGCTCGGCGGGGTCGGCGAGGGCTGGGCCGTCGCGCAGACCACGCTCATGAACGAGCGGGTCTCGATCGGCGGCTCGGCCATCCCGCGCGAGGGCGGCGTCATCGGCGTGGTCGCCGACCTGTGGCGCAAGCGGCCCGAGCTGCGCTCGCCGGCCCACCACGACGCCCTGCTGCGGCTCTGGGTCGACGCCGAGGCGGCCCGGCTCACCGGCGTGCGGCTGCGCCAGCAGCTGGCGGCGGGGCAGCCCGGGCCGGAGGGGTCGGCGTCGAAGCTGCTCTTCGCGCGGCTCAACCAGGAGATCTCGGCCCTGGAGCTGGACCTGCTCGACGAGGAGGGCCTGCGCCACGACGAGTGGACCATGCGCCGTCCCTCGGTGGTGGACTTCGCCGGGCGTACCGCGGGCTACCGCTACCTGCGGGCCAAGGGCAACTCGATCGAGGGCGGCACGTCGGAGATCCTGCGCAACATCGTGGCCGAGCGGGTGCTCGGCCTGCCGCCGGAGCAGCGGGCCGACAAGGACGTCGCGTGGAAGGACGTGCCGAAATGAGCGATCTGCTGTACAGCGAGGTCGAGGAGGAGCTGCGCGCGTCGGTGCGCTCGCTGCTGCGCGACCGCGTCGACCTGAGCCGGCTCGAAGGTCCGGAGCCGGTCGACCTGAAGCTCTGGCGCACGCTCGCCGCCGACCTCGGCTTCGCGGGCCTGCCGGTGCCCGAGGAGTCGGGCGGGGCCGGGGCCTCCTGGCGGGAGACCGCGGTGGTCATGGAGGAGCTGGGCCGCACGGTCGCCCCGGTGCCCTTCCTGGGCAGCGCCGTGCTGGCCACCGCGGCGCTGCCGGAGGGCGACCCGCTGCTGGCCGAGCTGGCCGGTGGGGCGCGCACCGCCGCGCTGGCCGTGCCGCTGTCCACCTGGGACGCTCCGAAGTGGACGGTCACGGCCCGGGACGGCGCGCTCGACGGCGAGGTCACCACCGTGGCCGACGCCCTATCCGCGGACGTGCTGCTGGTCCCCACCGCCGAGGGGCTCTTCGCGACGACCGGGGACTTCGCCCGCACGCCGGTCGTCTCGTTCGACCTCACCCGGCCCGTCGCCGACCTCGCGTTCCAGCGGACCGAGGCCCGGCTCGTGGCCCCGGACGCCGGCGCGGCGGTCCGCCGGGCGCTGCTGGCGGGGGCGGTCATGCTCGCGTCCGAGCAGCTCGGGATCGCGGAGTGGTGCCTGGCGACGACGGTGGAGTACGCGAAGACGCGCCGGCAGTTCGCCCGGGCGATCGGCTCGTACCAGGCGCTCAAGCACCGGCTCGCCGACCTGTGGGTGGCCATCACGCAGGCGCGGGCGGTCGCGCGCTACGCGGCCGACTGCCTCGCGCGCGGCGACGCGGACCTCGAGGTCGCGGCGTCGCTGGCGCAGGCCTTCTGCTCGCCGGTGGCGGTCAAGGCCGCCGAGGAGTGCGTGCAGCTGCACGGCGGCATCGGGTTCACGTGGGAGCATCCGGCGCACTGGTACCTCAAGCGAGCCCGCGCCGACGCGATCGCGCTCGGCTCGGCGGCCAAGCACCGGGCCCGGCTGGCCGGCCTGGTCGACCTCCCGAGCTAGATCAGCAGGCGGGTGAGGGTCTCGGCGACGCACACCGGCTTGTCGTGGCCCTCCCGCTCGATCGTCGCGCGGTTCTTCAGCTGCACCCAGCCCTCGCCGAGGTCGTCGGCCACGAGGAGCTGGACGCCGGCGCGCACCCGGGAGCCGGTCG
Source organism: Dactylosporangium salmoneum (assembly GCF_039532525.1). Lineage (NCBI taxonomy): Bacteria > Bacillati > Actinomycetota > Actinomycetes > Micromonosporales > Micromonosporaceae > Dactylosporangium > Dactylosporangium salmoneum. Next base: position 283,027 of record NZ_BAAARV010000005.1, on the reverse strand, counting down.
GCAGCGGAGACGGGAAGCGGACCTTGTCCAGGCCGTAGTTGATGCCCATCCGGACGCCTTCCACGCGGTACACCTGGGAAACCAAGGTCGGCAGGAGCGACAGCGTCAGGAAGCCGTGCGCGATCGTCGTGCCGAAGGGCCCGGCCTTGGCGCGCTCGGGGTCCACGTGGATCCACTGGTGGTCGCCGGTCGCGTCGGCGAAGAGGTCGACGCGGTCCTGGCCGATCTCCTGCCAGTCGCTGTAACCGAGGTGCTCGCCGACCGCGGCCAGCAGCTTGCCGGCGTTCGCAAACGTGCGCA
>NZ_BAAARV010000005.1:275891-282687 GCF_039532525.1 Dactylosporangium salmoneum | reverse complement strand
CCGCCGTCAGGCGTACTCGTGCGTCAGGTGCCGGTGCGGTTGATCCGGCCCGAGACGGTGATCGTGCTCTTCACGACCGTCGTGCCCGGCACCGCCGGGGTGACGACCGAGGTGCTGACCTCGCCGGAGCCCGGGATCAGGCCCAGCACGGTGACCGTGTACGAGGTCGACGCGCCGGGCACCGGGTCGGTGCTGACGACGCGCAGGTCGCCGGTCGGCAGCGTGTTCACGGGCAGGCCCTGGCCGCCGGTGCCGTTGATGTTCTCGGCCCCGACCACCATGTCCTGGCCGGCCGGCAGACCGGACAGCGCGCTGCCGTCATAGGCGAACGTGATGTCCTGCGTGCCGTTGACGCCGAGCCACACCTGGAACTTGCGGGCGTGCGTCGTGCCGAAGTCGTTCACCCGCCACTCGACGACGATCCACGAGCTCACCCCGTCGGTCAGGGTCGCCACGTAGAGGCCCGGCATCCCGGTGCCGTCGAGGTCGGTCCAGAACGGGGCGAGGACGTTGTTCGGCCTTGCCGGGTTCGGGATCGGGGTGATGCTGCAGCAGTTGTTGTTCTCGTTGCTGCTGTCACTTCCGGGGTACAGGTACCCGTTGGTGTCAATGGTCAGCGAGGTGTAGGAGATGCCGTTGTACAGGAACTTCGGCACGTTGAAGGTGGTGAGGTTCTCGTCGCCGATCGCGGTCGGGGTGATCCCGAACGCGTCGAGCGGGATGTAGCCGAAGAGACCCTCGTTGGTCAGCGACGGCGTGCCGGGAACCGCCCCGGCCAGGGCCGCGCCCTTCTTCTGCACCTGGAACGGGTTGACCACCTTGGCGCCGCTCGCCGAGACGACCGGCAGGTTGAGCGCCGTCGTCGTGGTGAAGTCGGCCGTGGTGTCGTTGAACGTCCCGTTCGTGGCGGTGACCGTGCACGTGCTGTTGCTCAGCAGCGTGGTGGCCGACGGCGTGCAGGTCTGGGTGACCTTCACGTCGCCCTGCTTGGGCACGAACGCGACCGGCAGGTGCAGGGTCGGCACGCCGCTGGTGACCGGGACGAGGCGGACCTCGCCGAAGTACTGGCCCTGCGCGGCGTTGGACTTGATGGTGATGCTGAGCTGCTGCGTCTTGCCCGGCGGGACGGTGAACAGCGCCGGGGTCGCCGTGATGGAGGAGCCGGCCGGCGACGTGGTCTCGACGCGGTACACCTGCGCCTTGTTCGTGACGTTCTTCGCCGTGCGCACCGCGGTGAGCTTGCCCGGCATGACGGGCGCGTTCACCGACGGCAGGTTGATCTGCACCGCGTTGACCGGGTCGTTGCCGAGGGCGAACATCCGGTCGGCCGTCTCGTCGAACGTGAGGCCCGGGTTGGCGGCCAGGTTGACCTGGACGCGGCCGGAGCCGAGGTCGAACGGGTCGGCCGGGGTGACGCCGTCGTCCTTGACGACCTTGGTGGTCGCGGTCGTCATGAGCGCCGACTTGATCTGGCCCGGCGTGAAGTCCGGGTGCAGCGCCTTCTCCAGCAGCGCGGAGCCGGCGATGTGCGGCGAGGACATCGACGTGCCGGCGATGGCCTGGAAGTACTCGCCGGCCGGGCCGAGGCTCGGGTCGTCCGGGGTGGGCGTCTGCCCGGCGAGGATCTGGGCGCCGGGCGCGGTGATGTCGGGCTTGATGAAGTTGCCGCCCGGCCCGCGCGACGAGAAGTTCGTCATCACGTCACCGGTGCCCATGACCTTCTCGCCCTGCGTGAAGGTGGCCTTCACGCCGGGGTGGGCGGCCATGAACGCCTCGAACGACGTCCCGTCGGCCAGGTGCACCGCCGGCAACCAGTGGTTGTCGCTCAGTGCGTCGGCCTTCGGGTCGTTGAACAGGATCATGCCGGCCGCGCCGCCCTGCCGGACGTTGAAGCCCTTGATGATCCGGCCCGGCGAGCGGTGACACGCGACGATCTTGCCGGTGAAGAGCCCGGGCGGCGCCGGGGCCGTGCAGTCCCCGTTGCTGTACGGCGGGGCCGAGGCCATGACCACGGGCAGCGCGGTGCTGACGCCGGCCGTGATCGAGATGCCCGTCAGCGTGGCCGCCGCGCCGTCCGAGGACGTCAGGGTCAGCGTCGACTGGAACGAGCGCTTCTGGGTGGACGCCGCGACGGTGGTGACCCACGGCGAGAGGTGGTCGGACGTGCCGGCCGTCGGGCCCGAGTTGCCGGCCGAGGCGGCGACGAACACGCCGGCCTTGTAGGCGTCGAAGAACGCCAGCTCCACGATGTCGGTGTACGGGCTCGCCCCACCGGAGATCGAGAAGTTGATGACGTTCACGCCGTCCTTGATCGCCTGGGCGACCGCGGCGGCCGAGTCGGTGCCGTAGCAGCCGGTGGCCCCGCAGACCTTGTACACCGAGACCCACGCGCCGGGCGCGATGCCGTTGATCGGCCCGCGCTCGATGTTGAAGATCTTCGCCGAGGCAACCGGGTCGCCGGCCGCCGTCGACGCGGTGTGCGTGCCGTGACCGTCGGAGTCACGGGCGGTGTACCCGTACAGCTCCGGCTCCTGCAGCGCGTTGTACGTGTCCAGGAAGCCCTTGCCGCCGATGACCTTGTGGTTGCACACGAACGGGTCGCTCGCCGGGGTCAGCGGGTTGTCGCCGAAGTCGCAGGCGCGCGGGGTGCCGTCGGCCTTGGCCGGCGGGGCGCCCAGGTTGCCGTTGTCCGCGAACGACGGGTGCTCGGGCCAGATGCCGCTGTCCAGCGAGCCGAAGATGACTCCCTTGCCGGCGTTCGGCGCGCCCCCGAGCTTCGGGTAGACCTGGTCGGCGCCGATGAAGGCCGGCGTCGAGTCGGTCTGCGGGGCGCGGAGGCTGTCGGCCTGGATCGCCACGACGTGGTCCATGGCCAGGATCGCGTTGACCTTGTTGGCCGGCACCGTCATCGCGATGCCGCCGTAGACCGTCCGCAGCTTCTGGCCGACCTTCGCGTCGGGGACCTGCTTCTTGAGCTCCCCGAGGAATTTGTCCTCAATTCCGGCAATGCGGTTTTCGTAGCGTTTCTCGTCGGCGCCTCCGGATAGCGCCTTCCCCGTTACGGACGGACTCGTCGCCGCATAGCCGGCGATATCGCCGGAATAGGTGGCGGTGGAGTCGTAGTCGAGCTTGACCGCGATCGCCACCTTGGTGGTGTCGGAGCGGTTGAGCAGGGATGTGTCGGTTTTGGCCATCCGGCTGGTCGCCGATTTCGCCGCCGTGGTCTGGTTCGCCGCCGTGAGGCCTTGTACCAATGACAGATTGCCTGCCGGGATCGGTGCTGCCGCGCTCGGACCTGCCGACGCGATCACGAGCATTGGCGGAACGAGTGCGGTCGCCACTGCGGCGCTCACCCATCTCCGTCGGCCCATCGTGCCCCCTCTCGCTGAACATTGCCGGGGCGCGCATTTAGCTGACGAGCCTCGATGCGCGCCGACTCAACATGCCAGCTTTTGTGCGGGCGGGAAAGAGGCGCGGGGCAATGACGAGGGTGAGTCCGAATTGGCGTAAAATCACCCCCACGTCGCCGTGGGGGTGATTTGTCTCCTGTGCTAACGGCGGGCTTCGCCGTCCTCATCCGGCGGCGGGTTGATCACCACGGTGTCGTCCCCGGCGGGCGGCGGGACCGGCGGCGTGGGTTGCGGCTGGTTGACCTGCGGCATGATCATGGTCGGGGAGTCCATCGGGCCGGGGATGGGGCCCGGCGTCGGCGGTGCCGCCGCGGCGGCCAGGCGGGCCTCCTCCGCCAGGCGGGCCTCCTCGGCGCGCCGGGCCTCCTCGGCCGCGCGGGCCGCCTCCTCGGCCCGGCGCCGTTCGGCCTCCTCGGCCCGGCGCCGCTCGGCCTCCTCGCGGCGCGCCTCGGCGGCCGCCCGCACCCGGGCCGAGACCTCGGGCGCCTCCTGCTCGAGCCGGCCCAGCCAGCCCTCCCAGCGCTGCTGCATCGGCCGGACCAGCCCGCCGCCGACGCCCACGATGAGGATGCCGGCGACGGTGGCCAGCACGGCGATGAGCACCGGGGTGGTGACCGTCGTGGCGATGCCGATCTGGTTGAGCGCGGCGACCACGCCGAGGCCCAGGACGAACCAGTACCCGAGGGCGGCGACCGGCCGGCCGTAGGAGAGCCCGCCGAGCGCCCCTGTGACGACGTCGCGCACCCCGGCGGCGATGGCGGCGGCGACCACCACGATCACGAGGGCGACGACGGCCTTGGGCAGCCAGGCGACCACCCGGTCGATGAGGTCGGAGACCGGGTTGGGCCCCCACACCCCGAACGCGATCTGCAGCGTGAAGAGCAGGATCGCGTAGTAGACGAGCTTGGCGACCAGGTCGCCGGCGTCGAACTGACCGTGGGCCAGCGCCCGCCCGACGCCGCCGCGCTCGGCCAGCCGGTGGAAGCCGATCCGGCCGAGCAGTTTGTGCACGGCGGTGCGCACGAGCACGGCCAGCAGCCAGCCGACCGCGAGAATGATCAGGAACAGCAGGAACGACGGCACGAACCGGACGACGTCGCCGAGCGCGTCGCGGACAGCACCCATCGGGTTCTCCTCCCAGGTTGAATACCCAGGGGATTGCCCCTTTCGGCGCCGAACTACTCGAATGCGCCGTTTCTACTCGTCCATGCCGGCCAGGCCGTGTGGGCTCTCGGGCTCCCGCGCGTGCTCCGGCCCGCCCTCCAGCTGCTCGGCGAGGGTGACGGTGCAGTGCTCGGAGGCGAAGTCCCCGAGATCGTCGATGTCGAAGCCGGGGAACGGCTCGGCGACGCCGACCGCGCCGCGATCGGGTCCGGCTGGATCGGACTGGGTCATGAATCAGTGATACCCCCGCGCGGGTGGGTATCACCCGCGCATGACGAAACCGGTGGCCGGTGTGCTGTTTGATGTCGACGGGACCCTCGTGGACAGCGTCTACCTGCACGTCGTCGCCTGGTGGCAGGCGCTGCGCCAGCACGGCCACGACGTGCCGATGGCGCACATCCACCGCGCGATCGGCCTGGGCTCCGACCGGATCCTCGACGAGCTGCTCGGCCCCGGCCACGACGACGAGGCCGACCGCGCCGTCCGGGCCGCGCACGCGAGCCTCTTCGCCGTGCACTGGCCGGCGCTGCGGCCGCTGCCGGGCGCCCGCCGCCTGCTCGACACCTGCGCCGACCGGGGCCTGCGCGTGGTGCTGGCCACCTCGGCGTCCCGGCCGGAGCTCGACGCGCTGCTGCGCTGCCTCGACTCCGACGGCTCGCTGACCGCGGTGACCAGCGCGGACGACGCCGGAGCGAGCAAGCCGGCGCCGGACATCGTGGAGGTGGCGGTGCAGCGCTCGGGGCTGTCGGCGGAGGAGGTCGTCTTCGTCGGCGACTCGGTGTGGGACATCGAGGCCGCCGGGCGGCTGTCGATCCCGTGCATCGGGGTGACCTGCGGCGGCCTGGGGGCGGCCGAGCTCCTCGAACACGGGGCGACGGGGGCCTACGGGGACCCGCAGGATCTGCTGGACAACCTGGACGAGGCCCTGACCACGGCGTTTCGGATGGCGCTCATCTGACTTGCCCGCTTCCGGTGATGGCCGGGCCGGCTAGGCGGACCTCCCCGTCCGGGCGCACCAGCAGCGGCGGCGGGTGGCCGGCCGAGGCGAGGGAGACGGCCGGGCCACCGGCGGACGGCGTGACCCGGCCGTAGATCGCGGTGACGTAGCGGCCGGAGGGTGGTGCCCGACAGCATCGTGTTGAGCGCGCACAGCACCGCGGCCGGGGAGCGGTTCACCGCCGAGGCGCCGCGCACGGTGTGCCGGGCCTGGCCGGTGACGACGGCGGCCTCCACGCCCTTGCCGGAGACGTCGCCGAGGACGAACGACCACTCGTCGATACCTGCCGCCCGGCCTCGAGCCGATCGAGGGCAACCGCGCTGAGCGTTTGAACTCCACCGATTGGGTACCCCACACTGTTGACCAGGGGAGTCAGGAGGGCAACCGCCGGTGATAGACGACAAGGCTGTCTGGGAACTGGAGGCGCGCCGCCAGGACAGCCGGGCGCACGTGGTGCTGACGGGCGAGCTCGACCTGGACTCCGCGCCGAGCCTGTTGACGGCGGTGGTGGGGCAGCTGGAGACCGGGGCGACCGAGGTCGTGATCGACCTCACGAGCCTCTCGTTCATCGATTCGAGCGGCCTGGGCACGCTGGTCGGGTGCTGGCGGCGGGCCAAGAACACGGGCGCGAGCCTGGCGGTGGCCAACCCCAACGATGACGTGCGCATGACGCTGGAGATCACCGGGCTGGACCAGATCCTGCCGATCACGAGCGAGCCCGTCAGCAACTGACCGTGGCCGGGCAGCCCCGGCTAGAGGGCTATCTCGGCCCAGACGATCTTGCCGCCCTGGTGCGGGCGGACGCCCCAGGCCCGGGCGAGCTTGCTGACGATCTGCATGCCCCGGCCGGACGTGCTGGTCTGGTTGTCGATCTCGGCGATGCGAGGCATCTGCTCGCCGGCGTCGCCGACCTCCACGACGACCATGTCGCCGTGGCGCGTGAGCCGCAGGGCCGCCGGCGGCACGCCGTGGCGCAGCGCGTTGGCCACCAGTTCGTGGCCGATCATGACCGCGCCGCGGGTCAGGTGGGACAGACCCCAGGCCTCGAGCGCCTGGGCGATCACTCGCCGGGCCTGACGGGCTTCGCCTGCCGCCACGTCGACCTCGATCGAGTCCTCCCCCTGCACGTATTCATGGTGCCCTGCCCTGACTCCAAAAAACAGTCGTGTTTGCGCAACCACTCTGGTGGGCACACGGGAGGCCAATTATTTCCGTTGCCCGGGGG
>NZ_BAAARV010000005.1:243198-275859 GCF_039532525.1 Dactylosporangium salmoneum | reverse complement strand
GGGGGCCACCGATGCTCGTTTACCCAGAGACCCGCACGCAGGACATCCGCACCGCGCTGCTCGCCCGGCGCGATGAGCTCGAGGCGGAGTACACCGGCGCGGTGGCCGAGATGACCCTCGCCGGCGCGGTCGACTCCGGGGACGACGTGGCCGACCTCGGCACCAAGGCCTTCAACCGGGAGCAGGAGTTCGCGCTGGCCGTTTCCATCCGCAACCGGATGGAGCAGGTCGAGCGGGCCCTGGAACGCCTGGACGCCGGGCACTACGGCACCTGCGAGAGCTGCCGGCAGGAGATTCCGGTGGCCCGGCTGGCCGCGTTCCCGTCAGTCACCCTGTGCGTCGGGTGCAAGAGCCGCAGTGAGTCCAGACACTAGGTCGAGCGCGCGCTGGGCGGCGCTCTGCAGGTGCGGCAGGTACTGCGCCGCCGCCTCGGTGCCGTCCAGGTCCTCGGCGATGAACGTGGCGTAGTTCAGCACGGCGCCCAGCGCGTTGGACAGGTCGTGGGCGGCCGTGGCGACGGTAGCCCGCAGCGCATCCTCCTGCATCCGGCCCCCTGCAAGGTCAGCACTGGCTAGAGTGAGTCCCGTTCGCGTAGGTGACGGGGCGTAGTTGCATGGTAACTCTGACTATCGGTGTCCTGGTCGCGGCGGTCTTCCTCGCCGCGCTCGTCGGGTATTTCCGTGGCCGGGATCCGGTGCAGCGGGACATCGCCCTGATCTTCCTGCCCTCGCTGGCGGTCAGCGTCAATGGCATCGTCCGGGACCTCGCGCACCACGCGGTGCCGGTCGCGGCCGGCGCGACCGCCACCGGGCTGCTGCTCCTGCAGCCGTATCTCACGCTCCGCCTCGCCGCGCGGCTCGGCCGGGTGCCGCGCTGGCTCGACGCCACGCTGCTGGTGCTGGTGATCGCCAGCATCGCCGCCACGACGGCCGCGCCCCGGCCGCTGAGCCTGGGCTACCTGACTTTCGTGGCGGTGACGTACACGGTCACCGAGGCGATCGCCGGCACGGTCCTGCTGCGCGTGGCCGGCCGCCGCTCGGGCTCGGCGCGGGCCCGGCTGCGGCTGGCCGCCCTGGCCACCTACCTGTACCCGGTCATGCTGCTGATCCTGGTGACGGCCACCACCCGCTTCCCGGGCGAGCGGCACTGGCTGCAGCCCACCGGTCGGGCGATCGGGCTGGCCGGCTCGGTGCTGTACCTGCTCGCCTTCGTCCCGCCGGCCTGGCTGCGCCGGATCATGTCGGCGACGACCTGGTACGAGGCGACCGGGGACCTGCAGCGGCTGCCGGCCGAGGTCAACGCCGGCCAGGTCTGGCGGCGCTACGTCCACGTCGTGCACGAAACCACCGGCACCGACGTCGTGCTGCTGCTCGGCGACGACCACGACCGCGTCGCCGCGGTCTGCCGCTCCGGCACCCACCTGCCGCACGAGCGGCTGGAGCTCGACCCGGACCGCGACCTCGCCCCGCTGCTCTGCGTCGGCCGCCCGGTAAGGCTGCGCCGCGACCACCCGCTCGCGCGGGCCACCGGGACCCGGCTGGCCACGGCGCTGCGCGTCGACGGGATCGGCACGGTGCTGCTGCTCGACCGCTACCACGCCCTGTTCAGCGCCGACGACCTGCGCCTGGCCGGCGTGCTGGGGGCGCAGGCCCGGGTGCTGGCCGAGCGCGGCGAGACCCTGTGCTCCCAGCGGGAGCTCGCCGCCCAGCTGGAGGAGTCGGTGGCCGCGCTCACCCACGCCAGCCAGGCCAAGAGCGACTTCCTGGCCGGCATGAGCCACGAGCTGCGCACGCCGCTCAACGCGATCATCGGGTTCAGCGACCTGATGCGGGCCGAGCCGTCCGACGGCGACCGGCGCAGCGTGCCGGCCGAGTGGGTCGACCACATCCACGGCAGCGGCCGGCACCTCCTCGGGCTGATCAACGACATCCTGGACCTGGCCAAGGTCGAGGCGGGCCGGCTGGAGCTCGGGATGCAGTCCATCTCGCTGGAGGTCGCCATCGGCGAGGTGATCACCACGCTGCGGCCGCTCACGGATCGCAAGGGGCTGCGGGTGTACCTCGACGTGCCCCCGACCGCCGCGGTCTGCGCCGACCCGTTGCGCCTGCGCCAGATCCTCGACAACCTGCTCTCCAACGCGATCAAGTTCACCCCGGAGGGCGGCCTCATCGCGGTCACGGTCAGCCCGGCCCTGCAGGACGTGGCGATCACCGTGGCCGACAGCGGCATCGGCATCGCGCCCGAGGACCAGGCGCGGGTGTTCGAGGAGTTCCAGCAGCTCGGCCCGGCCGACCAGCGCAAGGCCGGCACCGGGCTGGGCCTGGCCCTCACCCGGCGGCTGGTGGAGGCGCACGGCGGCAACATCGGCCTGGAGTCCGCGCTCGGCGAGGGCAGCCGCTTCACCGTCCGGCTGCCGGTCGCCGAGGCCCCGCGGGAGGCGGACGACGGCGAGCCGGCGCCCCGCTCGGGCCGGGGCCGGGTGCTGATCATCGACGACGACGCCCGCGCCGCCGAGCTCCTGGAGGCGTACCTCCGCGGCGCCGGCTACCAGGTCCGGACCGCCTCCAGCGGCGAGGCAGGCCTGACCGAGGCCGGCGCCTGGCGGCCCGACGCCATCCTCCTCGACGTGGTCATGCCCGGCCTGGACGGCTGGGACGTGATCCGCCGGCTCAAGCGGGACGACGCGCTGAGCACGATCCCGGTCTTCTTCGCCACCATCGTCGACGACCGCCGGGCCGGCCTGGCCCTGGGCGCGGCCGACTTCTTCGTCAAGCCGGTCGACCACGACGCCCTGCTGGCCCAGCTGGCCCGGCACGTCGCGCCGGTGTTCGCCGACCGGTCCCGGGACCCGGCCGCGGTGCTGGTGGTGGACCGCGACGACCACACCCGCGCGGTGGTCGAGCGCCAGCTGAGCGACGCCGGTCTCGAGGTGGTGACCTGCGACGACGGCGCGCAGGGCCTGCGGCTGTCCCGGGCCCGCCGCTTCGATCTCATCATCTGCGACCTGCAGATGCCCGACGTGGACGGCTTCGCGCTGCTGTCCGGGCTGGACGAGAAGGCCTCGACGCGTGGCATCCCAGTGCTCGCGCTGACCGCGCCGGACCTCTCCGACACCGACCGCCTCCGGCTGACCGGCAAGGTCATCGGCACGGTACCGCGCAGCTCGGCCGCCGACGGCGTGCGGGAGTGGATCGACCTGGCCGCGGTGGCCAGCACCCTGACCGACGCCCGGCACGAAGAGGTGGGGACATGACGGTCCAGAGCAAAGCGGAGGTGGCGGGATGAGCCGAGTGCTGCTGGTCGAGGACGAGGAACTCAACCGCGTGCTGGTGCGGGCGATCATCTCGCGGGCCGAGCCGCCGGCCGTGCGGGGCCTGGACCTGCTGGAGGCCGGTTCGTTGGCCGACGCCCGGGACGCGCTGGCCGCCGAGCCGGTCGACGTCGTATTGCTCGACGTCAACCTGCCCGACGGCAACGGGCTGGAGCTGGCCGCCGAGCTCGCCGAGGCGCCGGCCCGGCCCACCGTCATCGCCCTGACCGCGAGCGTGCTGCCGCACGAGCGGGCGGCGGCGATGGCGGCCGGCTGCGACGCCTTCCTCGACAAGCCGTACGCCGCCGCCGATCTGGTGACCATCCTCGCGACCCACCTAAGTTGACCACGATGGTTTGATCCCGACCCTGTGCTGGGTAGGTGCCTGGGGCTCCGCTCGTACCGGCTCAGGGGAGGAACGGGTGCAGACTCTCGCCGAAGGGCTGCGCCTGCAGATGGACGTGTTCGACTACGTCCTGCTGGCGCTCTATTTCATCACGGTCCTGGGGGTGGGTCTCGCCGCCCGCCGTTCGATCCGCAACAGCGTGGACTTCTTCCTGTCCGGCCGCTCGCTGCCGGCGTGGGTGACCGGCCTCGCGTTCATCTCCGCCAATCTCGGCGCCCTGGAGATCCTGGGCATGGCCGCGAACGGCGCCAAGTACGGCATCATGACGGTCCACTACTACTGGGTCGGCGCCGTGCCGGCGATGGTCTTCCTCGGCATCGTGATGATGCCGTTCTACTACGGCTCCAAGGTGCGCAGCGTCCCGGAGTTCATGCGCCGGCGCTTCAACCGCCCCGCGCACCTGCTCAACGCGCTGTCCTTCGCGCTGGCCCAGGTCCTCATCGCGGGCGTCAACCTCTACGCCCTCGCGCTCATCATGCAGGCCCTGCTCGGCTGGCCGCTGTGGCTCGCGATCGTGGTCGGCGCCGCCATCGTGCTCGCCTACATCACGCTGGGCGGCCTCTCCAGCGCGATCTACAACGAGGTGCTGCAGTTCTTCGTGATCATCGCCGGCCTCCTGCCGATCGCGATCATCGGCCTGCACAAGCTCGGCGGCTTCCACGGGCTGTTCCAGGCCGTGCGCGACCAGACCAAGCTCGGCGACGCCGGCCTGCACACCTGGGCCAACACCGCCACCAGCGACAACCCGCTGGGCGCGGCCTGGTGGGGCATCGTCTTCGGCCTCGGGTTCGTGCTGTCCTTCGGCTACTGGACCACCAACTTCGCCGAGGTCCAGCGCGGCCTGTCGGCCCGCAACATGAGCGCGGCCCGGCGCACCCCGATCATCGCCGCCTACCCGAAGCTGCTGATCCCGTTCGTCACCGTGATCCCCGGCCTGGTCGCCCTGGTGACCGTGAAGGGGCTCGGGGCGGACAAGGGCGACCTGCAGTACAACAACGCGATCCCGTTGCTGATGCGCGACTTCCTGCCCAACGGCGTGCTCGGCATCGCCGTGACCGGGCTCCTGGCGTCGTTCATGGCCGGCATGGCGGCCAACGTGTCCGGGTTCAACACGGTGTTCACGTACGACATCTGGCAGGAGTACGTCGCCAGGGACAAGCCGGACGGCTACTACCTGCGGATCGGCCGGCTCATCACCGTCGTCGGCGTGCTCGTCGGCATCGGCACCGCATTCATCGCGGCCGGGTTCAGCAACATCATGGACTACATCCAGGCGCTGTTCTCGCTCTTCAACGCGCCGCTGTTCGGCGCCTTCATCATCGGCATGTTCTGGAAGCGGATGACGGCCTGGGCCGGCTTCTGGAGCCTGCTGCTGGGCACGCTCGCGGCGTTCGTCACCTACGCCGGCTACAAGTGGTTCGGCTGGTTCACCTTCGGCTCCGACCTCGACGAGTCCTTCTGGGGCGCCGGCATCGCCTTCGTCACGGTCGCGATCGTCGCGGTGATCGTCACGCCGCTGACCCGTCGCAAGCCGGACGAGGAGCTCAACGGCCTGGTGTTCGGCGTGGGCCGGCACGACCTGATGGCCGACGCGATCGCCGGGGACACCGCCTGGTACCGCTCGCCGGTGCTGCTCGGCTCGGGCGCGCTCGTCCTCGCCGTGCTCTTCTACCTGCCGATCCTGTAACGCATAGGGGTGTATCACGATGAGCGATGAGCAGAAGGTCGACACCGCCCGGGCGGCGCGCCTCTTCGACGTGCGCCGGGTGATCGGCGGCCTGTTCACGGTGTACGGCGTGATCGTCACGATCCTCGGGATCTTCGACTCGCAGGCGGAGATCGACAAGGCCGCCGGCCTGCGCATCAACCTCTGGATCGGGCTCGGCATGCTCGCGCTGGGGCTGCTGTTCCTCCTGTGGCAGTGGCTGCGCCCGGCGGAGGCGCCCGAGGCGTCCGATATTCCCCCCGCCGACCGGGTGCCGGAGTAGCCGCCGGGGTGGGATTCCGGGTGAACCGGCCGCGTGTGCGGGCGCAGCCGGTTCACAGCTGGTTTTCAGGGAAACCGCACCCGGGCGTCAGGAACCGGCGGCAGTCTCTAGAAGACAAGGGAAACTCTGACGCCATTTGGAGCGAATCATGACGCGGCTGCTTGTGGTCGACGACGAGCCGGACATCGTCGAACTGCTCTCCGCGAGCCTCAAGTACCACGGCTACGACGTCGCCAGCGCCACCAGCGGCCGCCAGGCGATGGAGGAGGCCCGGCGCTTTCGGCCAGACCTGATTCTGCTCGACGTCATGATGCCTGAGCTCGACGGCTTCGAGGTGCTGCGCAAGCTGCGCGGCGAGGGCACCCGCGTGCCGGTGCTGTTCCTCACCGCCCGCGACGCCACCGAGGACAAGATCAAGGGGCTGACCCTGGGCGGCGACGACTACGTCACCAAGCCCTTCAGCCTCTCCGAGATCCTGGCCCGCATCCAGGCCGTGCTGCGCCGCGTCGCCGACCCGGCCGGGGGCGCGTCGGCCCAGACCTCGCGGCTGTCCTTCGCCGACATCGAGCTGGACGAGGACACGCACGAGGTGTTCAAGGCCGGCCAGGAGGTCCAGCTGTCGCCGACCGAGTTCAAGCTGCTGCGGTACTTCATGACGAACCCCGGCCGCGTGCTCTCCAAGGCGCAGATCCTCGACCACGTCTGGCAGTACGACTTCGGTGGCGACGCCGGCGTCGTCGAGTCCTACGTGTCGTACCTGCGCAAGAAGGTCGACACCTCCGCCCCGCGTCTCCTGCAGACCCTGCGCGGCGTGGGCTACTCGCTGCGGTTGCCGCGGACATGAAGTCGTGGCCGCTGCGCGTCAAGCTCGTCGTGCTCATGCTGGTCCTACTCGCGGCGGCCCTGGTCACGACGGCGACGGCGGGCGTTTACAGCACCCGCGACTTCCTGCTCAACCGCCTCGACTCCCAGCTCCTGGGCAGCGTCCAGTCGGCATCGGCAAACTGCCGGAACCAGAACCACTTCGGCCCGGGCGGCGCCCCGATGCAGGGCAACGGCTACTACGTGGCCTGCGTGGACGGCTACTCCGGCGCGATCGACGAGAACCTCTTCAACCCGGTCGACACCGACCAGGGCCGCCCGACACTGCCGACGAACGTCAAGCAGGCGACCGACAGCCGGACCGTTCAGCTCAACAAGGACACCTGGGGCACCTACGACACGGTCGATCCGGTCGGCGGTAAGGGCCACCAGTGGCGCGTCCTCTATGCCCAGCGCGAGACGCCCGGCCCTTACGAGGCTCCGGTGGTCGTGGCCATAAGCCTCGACGAGACCGACGCGACCGTCACCCGCCAGCTGTGGACCAGCGTCATCATCGGCGGCTTCGTGCTGGTGGTGCTGGCCGCGGCCGCGTACCTCCTGGTCCGGTCCAGCCTTCGGCCGCTGGTCGAGGTGGAGCAGACGGCCGAGGCGATCGCCGCCGGTGACCTCAGCCGCCGGGTGCCCGAGGCCGACCCGCGCACGGAGGTCGGCGGCCTCTCCACGGCCCTCAACACCATGCTCGGGCAGATCGAGACCGCGTTCGACGAGCGCCGCGCGTCGGAGGAGGCGGCCCGCGCCTCCGAGGAGCGCATGCGCCGCTTCGTCGCCGACGCCTCGCACGAGCTGCGCACCCCGCTGACCTCGATCCGCGGCTTCGCGGAGCTGCACCGCCACGCCGGTCCGCCCGACGACAACATCGCCCGGATCGAGCACCACGCCACGCGCATGGGCCTGCTGGTCGACGACCTGCTGCTGCTGGCCCGCATGGACCAGCACCGCCCCTTGGAGCGCAAGCCGGTCGACCTGCTGACCCTGGCCACCGACGCCCTGGTCGACGCACGGGTCACCGCCAACGACCACCGCCTGCGCCTGCGCACGGCCACGACCGACGACGACGAGGACGTCGAGGCGCCCGTGGTCCTCGGCGACGACGTCCGCCTGCGCCAGGTGCTGCAGAACCTGCTCTCCAACGCCCTGCACCACACCCCGGCCGGCACCGAGATCACCGTGTACGTCGGCACGGAGAACGGCAACGCGATCCTGGAGGTCGCCGACAACGGGCCGGGCATGACCGAGGAGGACGCGGCCCGCGTCTTCGAGCGCTTCTACCGCACCGACCCGAGCCGCACGCGGGCGCTGGGCGGCTCCGGCCTGGGCCTGTCGATCGTGGCCGCGCTGGTGGCGGCCCACGGGGGCACCGTGACCCTGAGGACCGCGCCCGGCGAGGGTGCCGCCTTCCGGGTCGCGATCCCGCTGCTGCGCTCGGCCTAGCCCAGCCCTCAGGCCCTGGCGATGGTGTCGCCGTCGACCTTGATCGGGACCTCGGTCAGCGGCCTCTTGGCCGGGCCGGCGGCCACCGAGCCGTCGGCGAGCCCGAACCGGCTGCCGTGGCAGGGGCAGGGGCAGTTGATGGTGCCGCCCGAGACGCTTCGCCTTGTCGGTGGCGCCGACGTTCAGCGCGTAGAGCACGCCGGCGACGGCCAGGCCGGCGCCGAGCGTGATGATCGGTGCCTTGAGTTGCATCGGCGAACTCCCACGTGTCGATCGCACCGCATCGGTGCCTGGCGACCATGAGACCGGGGTTCGGCTAGCGTGTCTGCGCCCAAAGACGCAGAACGTGCCTGCTGCAATGTCGCCCAAGGGACCGCCTCGTCGAGACAGGGGACACCGGGATGCCACGCGTCGTCACGGCGTTCGCGCTGCTGGCGCAGGCGTTGGTCGCGGTGACGCTGGCCGACAAGTGGCGGCTGTCGTGGTGGGAGTGGCACCTGATCCTCACCGCCGCGTTCCTCTTCGTCGGCTACTCGGCCTATGTGCAGTACCGCCGCGAAGGAACGGCCTCCGGGCTCTTCGACGGCATCGCGATGGCCGAGACCACGCGGCGGATCCGGCGACAGTACGAGGACGCGCTCGAGGAACTGGTCGGCGCGCTGCAGGCGTCGGAGCGCGGCGACGCGACCGAGCGGCTGGCGGCCCGGATGGCCGAGCGCTTCGGGCTGACCGAGAAGCAGGCCGAGGTGCTGGACCGGGCGGCCGCCGCGCTGGTGGCCGAGCGCGACCTGTCGGGCCGGTTGAGCGCCCTGGTGGCCGTGGGCGAGCAGGCGAGGATCCAGGCCGGCGAGGAGGAGTTCCTGCGGGGCGCCGTTGCCGCCGTCGAGAGCTCCTTCGGTACCGTCGAAATCGAAATCGTCCACGATGGACAGTTGACCGCGGGCGGCGACGCGCTCCCGCTCACCGTGAAGGGCCGGCTCGCCGGGGCGGTGCGCATCCCCGGGACCGGGCGGCCGGAGCTGCGCCGGACGCTGGCCAACCAGCTCGCGATCGGGCTGGAGAACGCGCGGCTCTACGGCGAGCTGTCGACGCTGTTCCGGCAGTACATGTCGCCCGACGTGGCCGCCGCGCTGCTGGCCGACCCGGACCAGGCGGCGCTGGGCGGGCGCCTCGTCGACGTGACCGCGCTCTTCGCCGACCTGCGCGGGTTCACCACGTTCTCGGAGGCGGTGGAGCCCGGGGACATCGTCGAGATGCTCAATCGGTACCACGGTGTCGCCGTGCCGTGCATCCTGGACAACGGCGGCACGATCGTGCAGTTCGTCGGCGACGCGCTGCTGGCGCTGTTCAACGCCCCGGCCCGGCAGGAGGACCACGAGGGGCGGGCGGTGCGGGCCGCGCTGCAGATGCAGGAGGCGGTGCTCTCGATCGCCGAGGGGCACCCGGACTGGCCGCGCTTCCGGGTCGGCGCCAACACCGGGCCGGCCCTCGTCGGCAACATCGGCAGCGAACTGCTGCGCGGGTTCAACGCGATGGGCGACGCGGTCAACGTGGCCGCCCGGCTGCAGACCATCGCCGAGCCCGGGCAGGTGGTGGTCGGCGGCGCCACCTACGACGCGCTCGCCGGCCGGGTCACCGCCACCCCGCTGGGCGACCTGGAAGTGAAAGGTCGCCGACAGACAGTCCGCGCCTACGCGGTCGAGAATTTGGCGTGACCGAGTTCTTCGATCTCCTGCACTCCGATGAGCAGGCCGCGCTGGAGGCCGCCGGGCACCGGCGGCAGTGGAAGCGCGGCTCGGTCATCTTCCGTGAGGCGAGCCGCTCCGAGGCGGTGATCATCCTGCGCTCGGGCCGGGTCAAGGTCTCCTCCGACACCGCGTCCGGCACCGAGGTCGTGCTGGCCGTGCGCGGCCCGGGGGCGCTGCTGGGCGAGCTCTCGGCGGTCGACGGCGGGCCGATGTCGGCGACGGTGACCGCGCTGGAGCCGGTGACTGCGCTCTCCGTGCCGTCGCCGGATTTCCAGCGGTACCTCCTGGGGCACGCCCGCGTCTCGTTCCTCTTGATGCGCGAGCTGACCCGCCGCCTGCGCGACGCCGACCGCAAGCGCATCGAGTTCGGCGCCTACGACACCACCGGCCGGGTCGCGGCGCGCCTGGTCGAGCTGGCCGAGCGCTTCGGCGAGCCGACCGACGGCGGGCTGCGGATCGGCCTGCCGCTGTCGCAGGACGAGCTGGCCGGCTGGACCGGGTCGTCCCGCGAGGCGGTCACGAAGGCGCTGCGCACGCTGCGTGAGGAGGGCCTGATCCAGACCGGGCGGCTGCACGTGATCGTCCATGATCTCGCCGCGCTCAGAGATAGGGCTCAATAGCCGGGCGGACCCTCGATCTGACCCTTGCAAGTATGCGCATACCTCACTGTGGATCTTTGGGCGACACGAAGAGCACTTAGTCTCTCGCGTCAGGTGCATCGAGGCATCGACGCGGTGCCTCGGTGCTGACACGCCCCACCAGGGAGGTACCTGTGCGTAAGTTGACCGTGGGACTTCTGAGTCTCACGCTTGCGTCGGGGATGGGGGTGCTTGTCGCAGGCGGTGCGGCTCATGCCGTGCCCGCCCAGCAATCACCATCCGTCGACGCCGCGTCACCGTCCGACGAGTTGCCCAACCCGTTGGAGGACAAGCGGCGCGATTCTCGTGAGGTCGCTCTCTCCCAGGTCCTGAACGGTCAGGCCACACCGGAGAAGCGCGGAGCGAGCACGGTCGTCAAGATCGGTAAGGGCGATAAGAGCAAGGGCAAGGTCGACAAGTACGTCGAGCTCAGCCGCGAGAAGACCGACAAGATCTTCGTCGTGCTGGCCGAGTTCGGCGACCAGCGGCACCCGAACTACCCGGACCAGGACACCGCCCCGGCGATCCCCGGCCCGGCCAGGTTCGACGGCCCGTTGCACAACCAGATCCCGGCGCCGGACCGCGCCAAGGACAACTCGACGATCTGGAAGCAGGACTTCAGCAAGCAGTACTTCGAGAACATGTACTTCGCGACCGGCAACGGCGCGGAGTCGCTCAAGACGTACTACGAGAAGCAGTCCTCCGGCCGGTACAGCGTCGACGGCATGGTCACCGACTGGGTGAAGGTGCCGTACAACGAGGCGCGGTACGGCCGCAGCAACGGCTACCCGTGCGCCAGCAACGTCTGCAGCAACACCTGGAACCTGATCCAGGACGCGATCAACGCGTGGGTCGACGGGCAGCACGCCCAGGGCAAGACCGACGCCGAGATCAAGGCCACCCTCGCCTCGTACGACCAGTGGGACCGGTACGACTACGACGGCGACGGCAACTTCAACGAGCCGGACGGCTACATCGACCACTTCCAGATCGTCCACGCCGGCGGCGACCAGGCCGACGGCGACCTGATCCAGGGTGAGGACGCGATCTGGAGCCACCGCTGGGCGGCGTTCCAGAACTTCACCAGCGGGCCGGACTACAACAAGCTCGGCGGGACCCAGATCGGGACCACGGGCCTGTGGGTGCGCGACTACACGATTCAGCCCGAGAACGGCGGCCTGAGCGTGTTCGCCCACGAGTACGGCCACGACCTCGGCCTGCCGGACCACTACGACACCACGGGCGTCGGCGGCAACGCCGAGAACCCGGTGAACTGGTGGACCATCATGGCCCAGAGCCGGGTGAGCCTACCCGGCGACAACGGCATCGCGGCCCGCGCCGCCGACCTCGGCGCGTGGGACAAGCTGCAGCTGGGCTGGCTGGACTACAAGACGGTCAACAAGGGCCAGACCAAGCTCGTGGACCTCGGGCCGCACGAGTACAACAGCAAGAAGGACCAGGCGGTCGTCGTCGTCTTGCCCAAGAAGAAGGTCTCCACGCCGCTACCGACCCCACCGGAAGGCAGCAAGTCGTGGTGGAGCGGCGCCGGCAACAACCTGGACAACTCGCTGACCCGCAACGTCTCGATCCCGGCGGGCACCACGACGCTGTCGTTCACGGCCAACTGGGACATCGAGGACTGCGGTCCGGACGCGTGTGACTACGCGTACGTCGAGGTCGACGACGGCTCCGGCTTCAAGGCGATCCCCGGCTCGATCACCACGGCGGCCGAGGGCAACGGCATCGACGGCACCAGCGGTGGGTGGGTCCCGGCCACGTTCGACCTGTCCGCCTACGCGGGCAAGACGGTCGGGCTGCGCTTCCGGTACTACACCGACCCGGCCGCCGGCGGCCAGGGCTTCTTCGTCGACAACATCGCCATCACCAACGGCGGCACCACGGTGTTCGCCGACGGGGCGGAGTCCGGTGCGAACGGCTGGACCGCGGTGGGCTTCACCGCCGTGGGCAACCAGCTGGTGACGGAGTACGACAACTACTACATCGCCTCGCACCGCACCTACGAGTCGTACGACAAGTACATGAAGACCGGCCCGTACAACTTCGGCTTCCCGGACAAGCCGCAGTACGTCGAGCACTTCCCGTACGAGACCGGCCTGCTGGTCACGTACTGGGACACCTCGTACAAGGACAACAACACCAGCCAGCACCACGGCGCGGGCCTGATCCTGCCGGTCGACTCGCACCCGGACCTGGTCCTCAAGGCGGACGGGACCCCGTGGCGGCCGCGCATCCAGGGCTTCGACGCGCCCTTCTCGATGCAGCGGACGGACGCGTTCACCCTGCACTCCGGGGCGAACGCCACGCCCAGCAACCTCGGCGGCCAGTGGGGCAACCCGCTGTTCGACGACAGCAAGAGCTACTACCGTGAGGACCCGGCGACGAGCACCTACTACGGCGTCAAGGTCCCGAACAACGGCGTGAAGATGCTCGCCCTGTTCGAGAACGGCACGTCCATGACGGTCCTCGTCATGGCCTAGCCCTTCACGGCCCGGTAGGGAACCAGTGACGGCGGGAGGAGGTCCAATGGGTATGAAAGCGCCCCTGGGCCTCCTCTCGGCCGTGCTGATCCTGTCCGGTTGCGCCGCAAAGCCGGAGAAATCCGGACAGAATGTCGAGCCGGCGGCCTCTCAGAGCGCCGCCCCTTCTGCTCCGGGGGCGTCCGCGTCGCCGAGCGCCAAGAGGGCCGCGCCCAGCGACGAGCCGACCATCAGCCTCCCGCCCGGGCTGCCCAAGACCACCGGGGTGGTGCCGCCGGTCGACGCGTTCCAGCAGGTCACGGTGCAGGGGGTGGTGCGGGTGAGCGGCTCCTGCGTGGAGCTCGTCACGGACAAGATCACCTGGACGCTCATCGGCCCCGCGGCGGCCCAGCTGCGCGACGGCCGGCAGGCCAGGGCGGTCGGCGTGCCCGACCCCAACCGCGAGACCGCCTGCACGGGCAGCCCGCTGCTCGTGTCGCAGGCCACACCTCTGTAGACCGGAGCCTCTGGCGGCCGGACCGCTCTAGACCGGCCCGGGTGACGTAGCCGGGCGTCGCGCGGCGAACCGTTGAGGTATGACCACCACGCCCTTTCAGGTGACGAACCCCCGGCTGGCGGTGCCAGTTGGCCCTGACGACCACACGATCGGCCCGCCGGACGCCCCCGTCTCGCTCGTCGAGTACGCCGACTTCCAGTGCCCGTACTGCGCCATGGCCCACCCCATCCTGCAGGACCTGCTGCGGCTGCGCCGGGAGTTCATCCGGTTTACGTACCGGCACTTCCCCCTGACGAACGTGCACCCCTACGGCGACCTCGCGGCCGAGGTCGCCGAGGCGGCCGCCGCGCGTGACGCCTTCTGGCCGATGCACGACTGGCTCTTCGACAACCAGCGCGGCATCAACCCGCGCCAGCTCATGGTCGGCGTCGAGCGGCTCGGCCTGCCTTCCACCGAGATCGGCGACGAGGTCGGCGCCCACCTCTACCTCGACCGGGTCCGCCGCGACCTCGTCGGCGGCGTGCGCAGCGGCGTCGGTGGCACCCCGACGTTCTTCCTCAACGGGCTGCGCCACGACGGCGGCTACGCCCTGGACGAACTCCTCGAGGCGGTCGACGAGGCATCCGAGGCGGCTCGGGCGGCGGCTACAGACCGTGGCTAGCGGGGGTGACACGGCTGATAGCACAGCGTCACTGCGATGCGCATGCCATTGAAGGTTCACTGATCAACTCGGCGGACGGTGGGATTACCGTCCGCCGATTCATGTGTGCGGAACGTCCAGGTCCTCCGAGAATGCCGGGAAAACGCTCTCCGATCCGCGACCGTCAAAGATCCTTTGCATTCGGACAACCTGTTACTTACCGTGGACGGATCCGGAAACGTCCGACGTCACGCTCGGTAGTGCTGGTTCGGCGCGACTGGCGTCTATGCAACATTCGCTGAGCTGCGTTAACACGAATTTGCGTTTTGGCAGTTGCGGATCGACCAACACGCAGTGCATGCTTTCGCGTTGGGTCGCACGGTCTTTCGGGCCCTAACTTTTAGTTTGGCGCCCGGGCGCGGGGAACCCGGGAGCGTCCGGCCGTGGGGGCCCGGACGCCGAGACGAGAGAGCGGTGGCGGTGCGCGATCGATCGCAGACCGGTCGATTAGGGGTGCGGGCCGATGCTCCTGGCCGATGACTTCTTCCTGATCGCGCACGACGACCGGGACGGCAAGTCCCGGCTTTCGGCGCGCGCTGTGGAGCTCGGGCTGGCCGGCGCGATGCTCGGGGAGCTGGTCCTGGAGCAGCGGATCCTGGTGGAGGGGCCGCGCCTGCGGGTGATCAACCGGGACCCTCCGTCCGATCCCCTGTCACATACCAACCTGGCCACGATGGTCGCCGAGGTGCAGCACCGCGAGGTGCGCACGTGGCTGATGTTCCTGGGCCGCACGGCGGTCGAGGCGGTGGGGCAGCGCCTGGCGCGCGTCGGGCTGGTCGAGCAGACCCAGGTCCGGCGCCTCCTGCGCAGCGAGACCCGCTGGCTGCCGACCGACATCAACCTACCGGCGGGGCGCGTGGTGCGCCTGCGCCGGCTGCTCACCGGCATCGAGCCGATGCGGGTCGCGGACACGACCCTCGCGGGCCTCGCGGAGGCGACCGGGCTGACCGGTCACGTCATGTGGGACCGCGACCCGGCTCTCGCCAGAAGACTTCAACAGGCGATCGCCACCCTGCCGCCGCCGCTGCGCGACCTGATCCTGCAGGTCGAGTCCGCGGTCGGCGACTCGGTGATGTCGCAGCGCGGGTGACGTCGCGACTCGGACTTTCCTCTTCCCCTTCCCCCTCAAAATTCCCTGGAGGACCGATGTCCGCAACGTCGCCTGCGCGACCGAGCGTGGTATCTCAGGCACTGGCCCGCGACCGGCTGGGCGTGCCATCCGTCATCATGTTCGCCCTCACCGCGGCCGCTCCGCTGATGGTCGTCGGCGCACTGGTCTCGTCGGCCTGGGGCTGGGTCGGCACGACCGGCTTCCCACTCGCCTTCGTGATCATCGCCGTCATCCTGGCCGTGTTCAGCTTCGGCTACGTCGCGATGTCCCGGCACATCACGAACGCCGGCGCCTTCTACTCGTACATCTCGCAGGGCATCGGCAAGCCGTTCGGCGTGGCCGGCGCCCTGGTCGCCCTGCTGGCCTACAACCTGCTGCAGATCGGCCTCTACGGCGCGTTCGGCTTCTACGCCTCGCTGATCCTGGCGGACAAGGCCGACCTCGACGTGAAGTGGTGGATCTGCTCGCTCGCCCTGTGGCTGGTCGTCGCGATCCTCGGCGTGCTTCGGGTCGACGTCAACAGCAAGGTCCTGATGGTACTGCTCGGGGCTGAGATCATCGTGGTGACGATCTTCGACGTCATCTTCTTCAGCCACCCGGACACCTCGGTGACCTTCCAGCCGTGGACCTTCGACTCGCTCAAGGGCGCGGCCGGTCCGGCGTTCGCCGTGGCGGTCACCGCGTTCGTCGGCTTCGAGGCCGCCCCGGTCTTCTCCGAGGAGGCCCGCAGCAAGAGCCGCACGGTGGCCACCGCCACGTTCCTCGGCCTCGCCGTGATGGTCGTGTCCTACGCCATCACCAGCTGGGCCGCCGCGATCAGCATCGGCGTGGACAAGGTCGTGCCGGCGGCTCAGGAACAGGCCGCCACCGGCGGCCCGTTCTTCCCGACCCTGGCCGAGAAGGGCGGCTCCTGGGCCGCCGACCTGGGCCTGATCCTGCTCACCACGAGCATCGCGGCCGCGGCCCTGAGCTACCACAACACGACCGCGCGCTACGCCTTCGCGCTGGGCCGTGAGCGGGTGCTCCCGTCGTTCTTCGGCCGGACCCGGGCCCGCTCGGGCGCGCCCATGTCGGGCTCGGTGTTCCAGACCGTGATCGCGCTGATCGTGCTGGTGCTGTTCATCGTCAAGGGCTGGGACCCGATGCTCAACCTGTTCTTCTGGCTGGGCACCTCCGGCGGCGTGGGCGTGCTGTTCCTCGTCCTCACCACCTCGATCTCGGTGATCTTCTACTTCGGCCGCGACAAGCGCGGCGAAGGTCCCTGGTCGCGGCTCATCGCCCCGATCCTGGCCACGATCGCCCTCGGCTACGTCTGCTGGCTGGTCGTCGACAACTTCGGCGGCCTGCTCGGCTTCGCCCCCGGCACCGAGAACGCCGCGGTGTGGGCGTTCCCGACGGCGTACGGCGCGGTCGCGGTCGTCGGCATCATCTGGGCCCTGGTCCTGCGCAGCATCAACCGGCAGGACTACGACGCGATCGGCCTCGGCGCCCGCGCGAACGCGGCGCGCATCGAGTCGTACGAGGCCGTCGAGGTCCGGTAACAAGACCCGCAGAGGGAAGCGCAACACAGTGAGGGAGGCAGGCGGTGGCCTGCCTCCCTCAACTGCTTTCGTGCACGCTTACCGCGGGGTGTTACCCGTAGGTGAGCGCCGGCGTGGGCTCGACTCGGTCGGCGACCTGACGCAGCGTGCGGGCCGTGAAGCCGCGCACCTTGGTCATCGTGGCCGATTCGCCGCGGCCGCGGCCGTCGTCGACCACGGGGGCGTTCGGCATGGCCGAGTTGGCCTCGATGCGCACGGCCTCGAGCGACACGATCAGAGCGACTGGGGTCATGACTTCTCCTTGACTGGATTCGGGCCGGTGGTCGCCCTGACCACCAGCGATACGGGCAGCGTCAGGCGACGCCGCGCCGGGTCCTCGGGCGGGTCGAGCAGAATCTCGCCCGCGAGCCGCCCGCGCTCGACGCTGGGCTGGCGGATCGTGGTCAGCCCGGCCGGCTCGGCCTCCGGGATGTCGTCGAACCCGGTGACCGACACGTCCCGGCCGGGACGCAGGCCCCGCACCCGCAGCGCGTCGAGCACGCCGAGCGCGAGGACGTCGGAGGTGGTGAGGACCGCCGTGGCCCGGTCGAGCCGGTCCAGGGCGTGGGCCGCCGCGGCGGCGCCCTCCTCGCGGTCGTTGGCCGCCGCGTTGATGAGCAGCACCCGCTCCCACGGCAGCCCGGCGGCCACGAAGGCGTCGCGGAAGCCGCGCACCCGCTCGCCGGTGACGTAGTAGCGCAGCGCGTCCGGGTCGGCGTCGACCGGGCCGGTCACCCCGCCGTGCACGATCCAGTGCGCGACGACGGCGACGTCGGTGTGGCCCAGGTCGGCGATGTGCTCGCCGAGCCGGCGGGCGGCCGAGCGCTCGTCGATGCCGACGTAGCCGGCGTCGGGGCCGAACGCGTTCGGGTCCTCGCCGATCACGATCGGCACCCCGCGGGCGCGGATGAGCTCCAGCGCGCCATGCCAGTCGGGCACGCAGTAGAGGCAGAACGCGTCGACCGCGGCGTTGCTGACCACCCGCCGGCCGGCCTCCGTGTCCTTGGGCAGGTTGATCAGCAGCAGCGAGGTCTCCCGGGCCGAGGCCGCCTCGGCCAGGCCGCGCAGGTAGGCCACCGCGTAGGGGTCGGTGAACGCCATCGACAGGTCATCGGTGAGCAGCACGCCGATCGCGTTGACCTTGCCCCGGCGCAGCGACCGGGCCGTCGGGTTGGGACCCGAGTAGCCCAGCCGCTCGGCCGCCTCGAGGATCCGGGCACGCAGATCGGGGGAGAGCTGATCCGGACGGCTGTAGGCGTTGGAGACGGTGCTCCGGGACACGCCCAGCTCGTCGGCGATGGTTTGCAATGTGGCCGCCATGGTTCGGATCATCCTCCCTTCGCTGCTGCATCGGTTCAGAACTCTTCTGTATCGATACAGTACGCCGGGTGTGTTACAGCGACCAGTCGTTTGTCGGGTCCTGGCATGTGTGCCTGCACACGTGCCCTGACCTGCTCAAACGCCGATGTGGCAACACTCACGCAATAGGGCGCCACCACGGTTCAACTTCCGGCAACGCGTCGATATCAACCCTGTCACCGGGGCGAGGGACCACGAGCTGGATGTCGCGCGCCTTCGCCTCCTCCAACAGCCGCTCGACCGGCTCCGACCACGCGTGCAGGGCCAGGTTGAACGTGCACCAGTGCAGCGGGATGAGCACCCGCGCCTGGACGTCGAGGTGGGCGCTGGCGCCGTCCTCGGGCTTCATGTGGATGTCCGGCCACGCGTCGTTGTAGGCCCCGACCTGGATGAGCGAGACGTCGAACGGGCCGTGCTGCTCGCCGATCTCCTTGTACCCGTCGAAGTAGCCGGAGTCGCCGGTGTAGAACAGGCTCCGCCGCTTGCCCTTGGCCACCCAGGACGCCCACAGGGTGCCGTCGCGGGAGAAGCGGCGGCCGGAGAAGTGCCGGGCCGCGGTCGCGGTGAGCGTCACGCCCCGCACCGTCGCCGACTCCTCCCAGTCCAGCTCGATGAGCCGGTCGGCCGGCACGCCCCAGCGCTCCAGGTGCGCGCCCACCCCGAGCGGGACCAGGAACGGCGCCTGCTGGGTGCGCCGCAGGGCCAGGATCGAGGCCAGGTCCAGGTGGTCGTAGTGGTCGTGGGAGATGACGACGGCGTCGATGCGCGGCAGCTCCTCGATCGGCAGCGGCATCGGGTGCATCCGCTTCGGCCCCACGAACGACGTCGGCGAGCAGCGGTCGCTCCACACCGGGTCGAACAGCACCCGCACGCCCTCGATCTCCACCAGCGCGGTCGAGTGCCCGAGCCAGGTCACGTGCAGCCCGTCCGGGTCCAGCCGGCCGCCGAAGTCGGGGCGGGTGACCGGGATCGGCCCGAGCGGCTTGCGGCGCTGCTCGCCGGTGAGCAGCTCGACGAAGGTGTTCCGCATCGCGTGCGGCGGCAGGACCTCGGCCGGCACGGTGTTGCGGAACTTCCCCTCCGCGTACTGCCGGGACCGCCGCATCCGCTCCGCCCGTGCCCCGGACGGCACCGCCCCCAGCTGGGCCGGAAGGTCACGTAGCGCCCACGCGAGACCACCGGCGGCGGCCGCCACCGCGGCCACGGCGAGCACCCGAGTCGTCTTTCCCATTGCTCTGTCGCCTCCAGTTGTGGTGAGGTTCAGCACCCGTCCGTTTCGATTTTCTCTCGGCCCGCCGGGCGGCCGGCACCGGCCGGGAGCGCCTCGACCGCCTCCGATCTGCGCAAATGCCTTCCCGGGGTCTCCGACCTGGCCCGAACCGCCGGTCGGACGGCACCGGCCGGGCCCTGTTGCCGCGCAATCAGGTGTGGAAGGCTGCCCGCGAACTCCCTCTTCACGCGCTCGCCATCGCGTAGGTCACTTCCCCTCGGAGGCCTGTCGTGGTCTGGTACACCGGCCAGTCACTACTGTTGATTTTGCTCGCGTTCCTGCTCGGTCTGCTGGTCGGCTACCTGTGGTGGGGCCTGCGCCTGCGCCGTGTCCGGTCGTCCGAAAGCGTCACCGAGTCCAACTCCTCGCTCCCTGCCCAGTCCATCACTACCCGATCCGAGGCGCCCGCCGCCCCGGTCGCCGCGAAGTCCACGCCTGAGCCGGTCGCGCTTCTTGCCGAGCCCGTAGCCGAACCGGTCGCCGAGCCCGTCGCTGAGTCTCTGGACGAGCCCGCTGCCGAGCCTGTTGCTGAGCCCGTCGTCGAGCCTCTCGCCGATTCGCTGGCCGAGCCTGTCTCCGAGTCTGCTGCTGAGCCTCTCGTCGAGGCTGAGGCGGTCGAGGAGCTGGAGGCCGAGCCGGTGCACGTCGAGCCGGCCGAGGAGCCGGAGGAGGCGCCGGTCGCCGTCCTGGAGGCGGAGCCCGCGCCCGCGTCGGACGAGGTGCACGTCGACGCCGAGCTCATCGCGGACGTGGAGTCCGCGTTCCAGGAGGAGGCCCTCGCGGCCGAGCCGGCGCACGACGAGCTCGAGCGGATCGAGGGCATCGGGCCGAAGATCGCGGCGGCGCTGCGGGCGGCCGGGATCGCCACGTTCGCGCAGCTGGCCGACGCCGACCGGGCCAGCCTGGAGACCGCGCTGGAGAACGCCAACCTGCGCTTCGCGCCGAGTATCGGCACGTGGTCGCAGCAGGCCCGGCTGCTGGCCGACGGGGACGAGGCCGGCTTCAAGGAGCTCACCGACCG
This sequence comes from Dactylosporangium salmoneum, assembly GCF_039532525.1. NCBI lineage: Bacteria > Bacillati > Actinomycetota > Actinomycetes > Micromonosporales > Micromonosporaceae > Dactylosporangium > Dactylosporangium salmoneum. Next base: position 255,421 of record NZ_BAAARV010000005.1, on the reverse strand, counting down.
GCTGATCGCCGGCCGCGAGGTCAAGCCGAAGGCCGCCGCCGAGCCCGTTGCGGTCGAGGCGGAGTCGGCTGCGGAAAGCGAGCCGGTTGCGGTTGAGCCGGAGCCGGCCGTCGAGCCCGAGCCCGTCGCGGTCGAAGCGGAGCCGGTCGCCGTTGAGCCCGAGCCGGAGCCGGAGCCGGAACCCGAGCCGGAACCCGAGCCCGAGCCGGAACCCGAGCCCGAGCCCGAGCCGGAACCCGAGCCCGAGCCGGAGCCGGAGCCGGAACCGGAACCCGAGCCGGAGCCCGAGGTGCAGCCCGTGGCGGTGGTGCCGGTGCAGGCAGGAGCGGCGGAGGACGTACCGGCGGACAATCTGCAGCGGATCGAGGGCATCGGTCCCAAGATGTCCGGCGCGCTGCTGGCCTCCGGCATCCGTACCTACGCGCAGCTGGCCGCGGCCGACGTCGACACGCTCCGGGCGGCCATCGAGGCGGCCGGGCTGCGGTTCGCGCCGAGCATCGTCACGTGGGCCCGCCAGGCCCAGCACCTCGCCGACGGGGACGAGGAGGGCTTCGCCGACCTCACCCGGCGCCTGGTCGCCGGCCGCGACACCGGGCGGGCCTGATGGCGCGGACGGTCACCACGAGCGGTAGCCGCTGGGAGGTACGCCAGCGGCACCCCCTCATCCCGATCGGCGCGGCCCTCGTCGGGCTGGCCGCGCTGCTCGTCGCCTTCGAGGTGCCGCACCGCCACTCCGTCGAGGACAACCTGACCGACCGCACCAAGGTGGCGCTGGCCAAGGCCGGCATCGACGCCGAGGTGCGGTTCGCCGGGCGGGACGGCACCGTCAAGGTCGGCTCGGCCGACGAGAAGGACAAGGCGCGCGACGTCACCCTCGGCATCGAGGGGGTGCGCGTGGTCGACGTGCAGGCCCCGCCGAAGGTGGAGCAGCCGCCCGCCCCGCCGCAGCCGCTCTCCGTCAAGCTGCTCGTCGACGGGGGCAAGGTCACGCTGACCGGCACGGTGCCGGCCGACGCCGACCGGACCACGCTCGCCGACGCGGCCAAGCAGGCTCTCGGCGCCGGGAACGTGCAGGACGAGCTCACCGTGGACGCCAAGCGGGCGAAGGACGACACCGACCTGGCCGGGCTGGGCGCGGTCATGGCCGCGCTGGGCAAGGACACCAAGGCGGGCGTGATCGACCTGACCGACCACGTGATCACGCTGACCGGCACCGTGCCGTCGCAGGACGTCAAGGACAAGGCCGAGGCGGCGGCGAAGGCGGCCGCCAAGGGCGCGACGGTGCGCGACGAGCTCGTCGTCGGCCAGGCCGCGGCGCCGGCGCAGGTGCAGACCCAGCTGGTCGCGCTGCCGACCGTCGAGTTCGAGAACGACAGCGCCACGCTGACCGCGCAGGGCGTGGCCGTGGTGCAGAACGCGGCCTCGATCCTCAGGTCGAACCCGAACATCAAGGTCAGCATCGAGGGGCACACCGACCTCACCGGCACCGTCGCGCACAACCAGGCGCTGAGCGAGGCGCGGGCCAAGACGGTGCTGGACACGCTGGTCTCGCTGGGCATCGCGCCCGACCGGCTGACCTCCAAGGGCTTCGGCGAGAGCCGGCCCAAGGTGCCCGGCGCCGACGAGGCGGCCAACGCGGTGAACCGGCGGGTCGAGTTCATCGTGCAGCAGTAGCAAGCGGCAGCAAAGGGAAGGGGCGCGGCCAACCGGCCGCGCCCCTTCGTGTTGCTGGTTACCGGTCAGTGGTGCACCGGGTAGAGCGGCTCACGAACGGCGCTGTCCACGCGCAGCGACTTCGCCGAGAGCGAGGCCGCCGTCGGGTCCGGCTGCGGCAGGGAGTCGCAGTTCTTGTCGGGCTTGTCGCCCGCCTTGCGCTGCGGGAGCTTGCCGGTCGCCAGGTAGTCCGCGATCGTGTCGTCGATGCAGGCGTTGCCGTTGAGCGAGTTCGCGTGCGTGGTCTGCCCGACCTCGGCCAGCAGGCTGCCGTTCGGGAAGAGCCGGCGGGCCTCCAGGCTGCCCTCGAACGGCGTGGCCGCGTCGAGGGTGGTGCCGACGAACAGCACGCTCTTGACCTTCGAGCCGTCGATCTTGGTCGGCTTCTGGGCCTTGCCCGGCCAGTAGAGGCACGGCGCGTTGAACCAGGCGTTGCTCCAGGTGATGTACGGCGCCTGGAGGAACGTCCGCCAGTTGTCGACCTTCCACTGGTTCCAGCTCTGCGGCCACTGCACGTCGGTGCACTGCACCGCGTTGTAGACCGCGAAGCCGTTGTCGTCGCCCGGGGCCACCCAGTCCTCGTAGGCCTGCAGGATGAGGTCGGTGTTGCGGTCGTTGGCCCAGCCGGCGAACTCGTCGGCCAGCTCCAGCCACGTCGACTGGTAGTAGCCGGCGTAGAGGAAGATGTCGGTCCACTCGTCGGCGCCGACGACCCCGCCCGCGGGCGCGGTGCGCAGCTTGTTCTGCTCGGCGTAGAAGCGGAGCTCGACCTGCTTGGCGGTGGTGCCGAGGTGGTAGACGCTGTCGTACTTGGCGAGCCAGCCGAACCAGATCTTCTCGTTGCGCTCGAAGTTCAGATCCTGGTTGAGGTTGGCCTTGTACCACACATCGCGCACGTCGACGTTGCCGTCGAGCACCATGCGGCGGACCTTGTCCGGGTGCAGGGTGCCGTAGACCTGGCCGAGGTACGTGCCGTACGAGAAGCCGTAGTAGTTGATCTGCTGCGCGCCCAGCGACTTGCGGATCGACTCCATGTCGTTGACCGAGTCGACCGTGGTCATGTGGTTGAGCAGGTCGCCGCCGGCCTTGCCGCAGGCCTTGGCGTAGCCCTTGGACCGGTTGAGCCAGGTCTTCTCCAGCTGCGAGTTGAGCGGGATGTACTCCGGCTTCGGGCCGTCGGAGTAGCTGTCGTCGCAGTGCAGGGCCGGCACGCTGGAGCCGACGCCGCGCGGGTCGAAGCCGATCCAGTCGTAGGCGGCGCCGGCGCCGTTGGGCACGTACTCGCCCAGGACCGACAGGGTCAGGCCGGAGCCGCCGGGGCCGCCCGGGTTGACCAGCATGACGCCCTGGTAGTCCTTGTCCGCGACCTTGTGCTTGATCCGCGAGACGGCGATCTGGATCTTCTTGCCGTTGGGCTTGCTGTAGTCAAGCGGCACGTCGAGCAGGCCGCACTCGGCGCCGCGGCGCTGCAGGCCGGGGCTCGCGCACTGGCCCCACGGGATCGACGCCGCTCCGGCGAAGTCATCGCCCTTCGAGGCGGGCGCGGCCAGGGCGCTCGAGGCCGGAGCGACGGCCGCGAGCGTGGCCGCAGCGGTGAAGAGGACCAGCCCCTTCACGGTTCTGTTCGTCAAGACAACCCTCCCAAACGTGCCCGGCGGCAAGGGGCCGCTCCAAGCAGGTGATTCGGGCCAAACAATGTCATGACGATGCTTTCGAGCGCCGCTGCCGCGCGGAAGCGTCAACACCCTTTCCCTCACCCGAGAAAACCTGTGTCGCGGGGCGATCGGGCTCCGGTACAACGGTCTGATGCTGCGCAAGTACCCCCGGACGCCCCATTTGCAGGGTTCTCGGCTGCAACCGGGCGACCACGACCTGGCGCAGGTGCCGTTCCCCGAGCTGGCCGGCCGTGAGCTGGTCGTGGAGGAGAAGCTGGACGGCGCCAACGCCGCAATCAGCTTCGATGCGGATGGGTCCCTCCTGCTGCAGTCGCGCGGGCACTATCTCGCCGGCGGGCCGCGGGAGAGGCAGTTCGCGCCGTTCAAGGCGTGGGCGGCCGGGATGAGCCATGTGTTGCGTCCCGTGCTGAAGGACCGATTCATCCTGTACGGCGAGTGGCTCTACGCCAAGCACACCTGCTTCTACGACGCGCTGCCCCACCACTTCTGCGAATTCGACGTGTACGACCGCCAATCCGATGCATTCCTGTCCACCCCGCGGCGTCAGGAGCTGCTGGCCGGCCTGGGCGTCGCGTCGGTGCCGGTGCTGCAGGTGGGCGCGTTCGCCGACCTGGCGGGGCTGACCGCGTTGGTCGGCCCCTCGACGTGCCGCACGCCCGGATGGAAGGACGCGCTGCAGGAGTCCGCGCGCGCCGGGGGTGCCGACCCTGACCGCGTCATGCGGGAGACCGACATGTCCGAGGACATGGAGGGGCTGTACCTGAAGCTCGAGGACGCCGGCACGGTGCTCGGTAGGTACAAGTGGGTCCGCCCGAGCTTCCACACCGCGATCCTCGACTCGGGCAGTCACTGGCAGGATCGGCCGATCGTGGCCAATCGGGTTCGGGCGTGACCCTCCCGGCGTGGGCGGTCCGGCCCGAGCAGGTGCGGGCCGCGCTGCCGGATGCCGACCCGTCGGTGGCGGAGGCGTTGGGCGGGATCGAGGAGTGGCGGGAGCGGCCCGAGGCCGAGCGGGCGCCGGTGTTCGCCGCCGCGCTCCTGCTGGACGCCGGGGAGCACGCCGCGCGCAAGGCGCTGTGGGGGCTCGGGGCGCCGATCGCATGGCGTGAGCACGTGGCCGCGCTGGTGCGATATGCGTGGCTGCCGTTCGGGGCGCTGGAGCGACCCGACCTCGATCGGCTCGTGTTCCGGGTCAGCCTGCTGGCGCGCAACGACGATCTCGGGCTGCTGGCGACGGCGGACGCGCTGCGGCGTGCGGATATGGGGCTGGTGGAGGAGGTCGCGCTCTTCACGCAGTACACCCGGGAAATCGACTGTCTCGACAAGCCTCGCGGCTTCGCCTCCGACCACGCGCGGTTCGCGTATTTCCGGACGCCCGGGCGGGATCCCGATTACGCGGCGTTCGACGACACGCGGTGCACGGTGACCGTGATGTCCGGGCTGCCGGGTTCCGGCAAGGATCACTGGGTCGCGGCCAACCGGGCCGGCGTGCCCGTGGTCAGCCTGGACGACCTGCGCGACGAGCTCGGCGTACGGCCGACCGGCGACCAGGGCCCGGTGATCGCGGCGGCGTACGCGCGGGCCCGCGAACATCTGCGGGCCGGGGTGGCATATGTCTGGAACGCGACGAACACGACCCGCGCGCTGCGCTCGCGGTGCATCGGGCTGGCCGCGAGCTACGGCGCACGGGTCGAGGCGGTGAGCGTGGAGGCACCGCCGGAGGTCGTCCACCGGCGCAACCGGGCCCGCGAGCGGCGGGTGCCGGCGGCGGTGATCGACCGCATGGCCGGGCGCTGGGAGCCGCCCGACGTCACCGAGGCTCACTCGGTGCTAACGGTCGCTAACGACTAGTCGTGCGCTGCTGCTGCATGGCGAGGGCCGGCAGCGGTCGCTAACGACTAACCGTGCGTTGCTGCTGCATGGCGAGGGCCTGCAGCGGTCGCCAACGACTAACCGTGCGCTGCCGCTGCAAGGCGAGGGCCTGCAGCGGTCGCTAACGACTAACCGTGCGCTGCCGCTGCAAGGCGAGGGCCTGCAGCGGTCGCTAACGACTAACCGTGCGCTGCCGCTGCATGGCGAGGGCCTGCAACGCGGAGGAGCGGATCAGTAGCAGCGGGTTGAGCGGCTCGTTGGCCGCGATCGGGCGCGCGAAGGGCCGGTTCTCCGTGCTCCAGCCGTTGCGCAGGTCGTACTCGATCTGCAGCGAGCGGTTGTGCGCCATCTTGTAGTCCAGCAGCACCCCGGGGCCGAGCGAGCGGGTGGCGATCTCGCCGGCCATGTGCGGGATCGGCGAGAAGAAGAACGCGACCTTGGGGACGGGCTGGAAGAGGTCGACGTCCACCAGGTCGAAGATGCCCGCCGGCTGATACATCCCGTGCGTGTCGTGCACGCACAGCCCGGCGCCGAGCTCGACCCGGCCGGTGTTGTCGATCTCCATGTGCCCCGCCGGCCCGCCCGGGGTCACGATGCCGGCCCCGTCGTTGCCGGCGACGGTCAGCACGCTGCCGAGGGGCGCCGGGTAATTGTGCGTGGCGACGACCTTCGTGCTCGGCGCTTGCGTGGAGTGACGGGTGGTGAACATGGAGTACGTCTCGGTCCACGCCACCTCGAGGTGCCGCTCGAGGTAATGCACAGAAAGCCAGATCGTCGGGGCGCCGCTCGCCGACGTGGCCATCGCGTGCATGCCGAAGAGCGCAAAGTGATGGTCGCGCAGCTGTTCGAGAGTGGCCTCGCTCATGTCGATCGTGAGTTTGTGCTGCTCCACGCTGTCCTCCTGGGTAGTGCGAGTGCACTCAGTGTGGAGCGGACAAGTTGCACGATCGGGGCAATCAGTGAAAATCCCTCACGACCGCCTCGGCGGCCCGGCGAAGCTCGGCCTCGTCGGGGTGCCACGCCGCGGCGATGTCGGGGTGCAGGCTCGCCTTGGCCAGCGCCAGCAGGCGGCCGCTCACCTCGTCGACGCCCTCGCCGTGGTAGTCCTTGGCCACCTCGTGAGCGGCCCGCTGGAGCGCGGAGGTCAGCTGGGCCTCGAGCGGCTCCTGAAGATGACCCACGGCGGGGTCGATCGAAACGTGCAGCTCCTGCATGGTCGTGCTCATGCCCATCGGGGGCTGTTTCTAAGCGGCCAGGCGGCGAAGTGCGCGGTGGATTCTGGGTTCGCCGGCCGGGTACGTGGCCCGGACCAGGGCCAGCGCCCACGCCATCCGGGCGACGGCCGTCTCCGGGTGGTCGCCGAACTCGCTCGCGACCCGTGCCGCGCAGCCCTGGACGCCGATGCGGCGCAGGGTCGCCGCGACCGCGTCGCGGATCTCCCCGCCCGCCGGGGCCTGGGACGACTGCAGGTCGGAGGCGAACAGCGCCTCGGCCCGAACGGCCTCGAATGTGGTAGCCATCTCGCACCTCCCGTGCGCTCGTTCAGGTGTGTTCCTGATGACATTCACGCTAAGAGGACCCTTCCGGTTCGGGCTCACGGTTTCATGCCAGCGTCGCGTACTCGTCACGCGGCGTTGATCGGTTAGCGGGGTGCGGTCTCCGTCCGCCTGTGACAGGGTTGGGCCGTGTCCTTGATCCCCAACGCGCCCACCAGCGCGCCTCTGCCGCTGCACCGGGCAGCGCGCATCGAGGACGCCATCCACGGCGTCCTCGAGCGGCGGCTGCGCCGGCGTGGCTGGAAGGTCGCGGTCACCGCCTACACCGGCTACGGCGCCGCCGCCACGGAGGGGCGCCCCGGCTGGGTCCGCGTGCTCGGCCGCGTGCTGCTCGCCCGCATCGACCCGAAGCCCCCGAAGCGGCTCAAGAAGCTGCGCGGCTGGCGCTCCTTCACGGCCGCGTCGGTGAGCAACGCCCTGGTCCGCATCGAGGCCGGCGGGCGCGTCTGCGAGGTGCGCTGCGACCGAGGGGGCTTCGTCGACGTCGTGGTCGAGGCCGACCTGGCCCCGGGCTGGGCCACCGTCACGCTGCAGAGCGAGGACAGCGCCCCGGTCGAGGCGCCCGTGCGGATCATCGACCCGGCCACCACCCGCTTCGGCATCGTCTCCGACGTCGACGACACCGTCATGGTGACCACGCTGCCGCGGCCCCTGCTCGCCGCCTGGAACACGTTCGTGCTCGACGAGCACGCGCGGGCCTCGGTGCCGGGGATGGCGGTGCTGTACGAGCGGCTGGTCAACGCCAACCCGGGCGCCCCGGTCTTCTACCTGTCCACCGGCGCCTGGAACGTGGCGGCGACGCTGACGCGGTTCCTGTCCCGGCACCTGTACCCGGCGGGGCCGCTGCTGCTGACCGACTGGGGGCCGCAGCCGGACCGGTTCTTCCGCAGCGGGCAGGCGCACAAGCGGGCGTCGCTGGCCCGGCTGGCGCAGGAGTTCCCGGACATCCGGTGGCTGCTGGTCGGCGACGACGGGCAACACGACCCGGAGATCTACGCCGAGTTCGCCGCCGAGCACCCGGACAGCATCGCCGCCGTGGCCATCCGGCACCTCTCGCCGACCCAGGCGGTGCTGGCCGGCGCGTTCCCGGGCGTGGCGGGCAGCTCCAAGCGCTTCCCGTCCAACGACCGGCGCTGGCTGGGCGCCCCGGACGGCGCCGGTCTGTGGCGGCTGCTCCGGGACACCGAGATCCTCTGAAGGCCCCTCAGGCGCGACCGGCGGCCGAGCTCACCGGTGCGCCCACCTTGTCGATCAGCTCGTCCAGCACCCGCTCCGCGTCGTCGTGCGGGACCTGGCAGGTGCCCGCGGCGAGGTGGCCGCCGCCGCCGTACCGCAGCATGACCGACCCGATGTCGGTGGGCGAGCTGCGGTCCAGGATCGACTTGCCCACGGCGAACACGGTGTTGAGCTTCTGCTTGCCCCAGATGGCGTGGATCGAGACCCGGGCCTCGGGGAACAGCGCGTAGATCATGAACCGGTTGCCGGCGTAGATGACGTCCTCGTCGCGCAGGTCGACCACGACCACGTCGCCGCGCACCCGGGACACCCGGCGCAGCTGGTCGACGAACAGGTCCTGCTGCTCGCGGAAGAGCTCGGCCCGCTCGGCCACGTCGGGCAGGGCGAGGATCTCCTCGACGTCCTGGTGGTCGATGCACGCGTCGATGAGCTGCATCATCAACTGGTAGTTGGAGATGCGGAACTGGCGGAAGCGGCCCAGCCCGGTGCGGCTGTCCATGAGGAAGTTCATCAGGCTCCAGCCGGTCGGCTGCAGGATCTCGCTGATGTCGTACTGCGCGGAGTCGGCCCGGTCGACGGCCTCCATCAGCTCGTCGGAGACGTTGGGGAAGCGCTCGGCCCCGCCGAAGTGGTCATAGATCACGCGGGCCGCCGACGGGGCCTCCGCGTCGATGACGTGGTTGGTCGCCTGGCCGCCGGTGCGCAGGGTCTCCGAGTGGTGGTGGTCGAACACCATGTGGGCGCCCGCGGCGTACGGCAGGTTGGTGAGGATGTCCGTGGGGCCGACGTCGACCGAGCCGTCCTGGACGTCCTTCGGGTGCACGAAGGTGATGTCGCCGATCAGGTCGAGGTGGCGCAGGAGGACCGCGCAGACCAGACCGTCGAAGTCGCTGCGGGTCACGAGACGGTACTTCACTGCAGATCCCCTCGCACGGGCGGGCCGGTCGACAGTCTCCCTATCGACCGGCCCGGCGCCAACGTGAGGATTAGCGGCTACAGGATGGAGAGGTGCACGTGGTTCGTGTGATCGCTCGACGGGTCGCCGGCCACGCCGCTGTAGTGGTGCCAGCCGGCCGCCGGTGTCCAGATCTGTTTGAACCAGATGACGTACATGACGCCGAGTTGATCGGCGTTCTTCACGAAGTAGGCGGCCAGCGTCGAGCCGTAGACGAAGTCGTCACCGGTGGCCACGCCACCGAAACCCTTCGTCTTCTGCACCGAGAAGTCGCAGGCCCGGCCCTTGGGGTGCTCGTAGGGCCCGCTCGGGCGGAAGCACGCGACGAACCGCGTGAACCCGTCCTTCTGCGCCTCCTGCATCGCGTGCATCATGCGCGGGGTGATGCAGCCGGTGGTGGTGGGGTCCTTGACGCTGCACGACTCCTTCGGCAGCGAGCCGTTGGCGTTGCGCGGCGTCGGGTCGGCCACCGGCAGGTTGGCGGAGACGAAGCCCTTGCTCGGCCCGCCGGCCAGCGCGAGCGCCTTCTCCGCCGCCTTCTTCTGCTGCTCCATGGTGGCGACCTGCTGCTGCTGCGAGGCGACCTCGTCGTCGAGCGCCTTCTTCTGCGAGGCCTGGGCCTCCCGCAGGTGCCGCAGCTGGCGAAGCAGGTTGTCGTTGTGGTGGGCCAGCTCGTTGATGGTGCTGGCCCGCTCGGCGAAGCTGTCGGGGCTGTCCGCGTCCATCAGCGCGGCGAACGTGGTCAGCGGCCCGGTCTGGTAGGCCGCGATGGCGATCGCCGAAACCTGGTCCTGGAGGGTCGCCAGCTGCGCCTCGGTCGCCTGCAGCTGCACGGTGAGCTCGGCCTGGTGCTTGACCGAGGCCTCGAACTTGGCCTTGGCGTCGGTAAAGGCCTGGGTCGTCGACTCCAGGACGGAGGCGAGGGTCGGATTGGCGTCCGCGCCCTCGTTGCCGGGATCCCCCGGCTCGGCCGCGGCGGGGGCGGCCCCGATCCCGCCGAACGCGATCACGGCCAGCAGCGCGACCAATCCGCGCCGGTAGTGATGTCGCGATGACATCTGGTTCGTTGTTCCTTCCGTCGGCCGCCGACCGGGTTAGCTGACGGGTTCGGGACGGAACGACCCCTACCACCGCTTCCGGAAGGGCTTCCGGGAGGGCGGATTCACCCCAACGCAACGGTGGGTCCCCGGCTCGCCACGGGCGGCGATTGGGCGGCAGTCACGCCCGCGGACGTGACCGTGGGTCACTGTACCGACGGGGCGGAATTCGCGCACCGCACCGTTTGTGCGTAGATCCGCTATGAGGGCGTTCAGTGACACGGATCACTCGTGGCTTCAGGGGTACGTCAGGATCTCCACCGATCCGCGTAGGGTCGCCCGTAGGCCACGCTTCCTGGGTGAACCTTCGGTACCTCGCCCTCGCCGGGATTGCCGCCGCCGGTGCACTCGTCATCGACGGCCATCTCGACCCGGACGGTGACCTGAACCCGTGGTCACTCACGGTGAGTGACTTCGCCGTCTCCGACCGCGGTGGCGTGGTCGACTGGGCGATGGTCGTCATGGCCGCCGCCTCGGTCGCGCTGCTGTTCGCCCTCCGTCGCTCGGGTGCCCGGGTGGGGGCCTGGGTGACGGCGCTCTTCGGGGTCTGGGCGGCGGGGCTGACGGTGGCCGCGCTGGTGCCGACGGACGAGCCGGGGTTGCCGCTGTCGGCCGCGGGTGCGGTGCACCGGTACGCGTCGGTCGCCGCCTTCGTGGCCCTTCCCGTGGCCGGCTGGCTGCTGGGCGGCCGGTCCGTGCGGGTGCTCGCCGGGCTGAGCCTGGCCTGTGCGCTGGCGATGGTGTATTCGGCCTTTCCGGGCGACCGCGTGCTCATCGGCCTGGCCGAGCGCCTGTTGCTGGCCGCCGAGGCGGCGCTGCTGGTCGCCGTGGCCCTGGCCGCTCCGGGCGCCCGCGATCGGGCTGCTCGGCGGCGTGGCGCTGTCTCAACGGTACCGTAAATATTGTTCATAAAACGATGATGTTCACTCTTCGGCGTTCCTCCGGCTGATCGGATGTGCAGGTCAGGCCCAAAGCCGAAGGAGTTGATCGAGGGTGTCGAGAGTCCGCGCGCTGGCCATGCTCGCCGCGATGGCGGTGGTGAGCGGAGTGGTCGCGTTCTTCAACATGATGCCGGCCTCAGCCGCCGCCTGCGCCCCCGCGTGGCAGTCCACGGCGGTCTACACGGGTGGCATGACCGCGTCCCGCAACGGTCACAACTACCTGGCGAAGTGGTGGACCCAGAACGAGGCCCCGCCCGGCACCAGCGGCGTGTGGCAGGACCAGGGCAGCTGCGGCGGCAGCACCCCGACCAACCCGCCGGTCCAGACCGGCACGGCCGGCGCGTGCAGCTTCCCCGCGTGGGTCCAGGGCCACAACTACGTGACCGGCGACATCGTGAAGTTCACGGACGGCAAGTTCTACATCGCCGAGCACGACAACCCGGGCTACAGCCCCGTGATCAGCACCTGGTACTGGGACCCGTACTCCTGCGGCTCCTCGCCCACGACTGCGCCCCCTCCCACTTCCTCGGGCGGCGCCTTCGTGGTCAGCGAGGCGCAGTTCAACCAGATGTTCCCGGGCCGGAACTCGTTCTACACGTACTCGGGCCTGGTCGCCGCGCTGTCGGCCTACCCCGCCTTCGCCCGCACCGGCTCCGACGAGGCCCGCAAGCAGGAGGCCGCGGCCTTCCTGGCCAACGTCAACCACGAGACCGGCGGCCTGGTCTACATCGTCGAGCAGAACACGGCCAACTACCCCGCGTACTGTGACGCCAGCCAGTCCTACGGCTGCCCCGCCGGCCAGGCCGCCTACTACGGCCGCGGCCCGATCCAGCTGAGCTGGAACTTCAACTACAAGGCGGCCGGCGACGCCCTGGGCATCGACCTGCTGCACAACCCGAACCTGGTCCAGACCGACGCGGCCGTGGCCTGGAAGACGGCCCTGTGGTACTGGAACACCCAGAGCGGCCCGGGCACCATGACCCCGCACAACGCGATGGCGAACGGAGCCGGCTTCGGCGAGACCATCCGGAGCATCAACGGCAGCCTGGAGTGCAACGGCCGCAACCCGGCCCAGGTCCAGAGCCGCGTCGCCGCCTACCAGCGCTTCGTGGGCATCCTCGGCGTCGGCGTGGGCCCCGGCTCACTGTCCTGCTGATCTTCCTGCTCGCTTCTTCCT
>NZ_BAAARV010000005.1:192346-243132 GCF_039532525.1 Dactylosporangium salmoneum | reverse complement strand
AGGTCGGTCGTGAGGGGGTCGCCGTCGACCTCCCGGTTGATCAGCAGGGCGCGCTCGTACAGCTCCCGCGCGCCCGAGCGATCGCCCAGGGCGGCGACGACGTCGCCGAGGCCGCACAGCGGGTACACCTGGCCGTACCGGTCGCCGGCCCGCTCGAACAGCTCCAGCGACCGGCGGTAGTGCCCGGCCGCCTCGTCCGGCCGGCCCAGCCGCGCGCAGGCCAGGCCGAGGCTGTCGAGGGTGAAGGCGGCGCCGTGCTCGTCGCCGGTACCGCGCTGCAGCTCCAGGGCCCGGGTGAGCGGATCGAGGGCCTCGTCGGCCCGGCCGAGCTGCACCAGCGTGTACCCGAGCGTGTTGAGGCCCTGCGCGCGGTCGGACGGCTCGCCGTGGCGCTCGTACAGCTCGACCAGCCGCCGGGCGTGCTCGAGCGCCTCCGGCAGCCGGTTCGCCCGCGAGTACGCGACGGCCACGCTGCGCCGGGCGTCGGCCTCGGCGACCGGCAGGCCGGCGTCGCGGTAGAGGTCGGCGGCGCGCAGGCCGGCGGTGGCCGCGGCGTCGACGTCGCCGAGGAACGCGTTCGCGCGGGCGATGCCGTGCTGGGCCACGGCCTCGCCGAGCCGGTCGGCGTGGCGGTGCGCCGCCCGCGCGGCGGTCTCGTGCGCGGCGAGCAGGTCGCTCCAGCGGCCGGTGCGCTGCTGATACTCGACGAGGTTGCGGGCCAGCCGGGCCGGGTGCACGGCGAGGCCCGGGTCGTCGGAGCCGGCGGTGGTACGCACGATGGCCATGAGCGCGGAGTACTCCGCGGCGAACCACCCCAGCGCCTCCTCGGCGCCGCCGCCCTCGAGCGTCTCGGCCCGCACGCCGTGCGCGGGCGGCGGCAGCGGCACCGTGACGCGGAACGGGTCGAGCCGCCCCGCGAGGGTGGCCGACGTGTGCAGGTAGTGGTCGGCGAGCCGGCGCACCGCCGCGGGCGCCTCCGGGTCGCCGGCCGCCAGTTCGCGGGCGAAGGCGCGCAGCAGGTCGTGCTGGCCGTACCGGCCGGGCCGCGCCTCCGTGGCCAGGTGGGCGTCGGCGAGCTCGGCGAGCATCCGGGCGGCGCGCTCGGGGGTGACGCCGGCAAGACTCGCGGCGACCGGCGCGCCGACGTCGTCGCCGGGCTGCAGGCCGAGCAGCCGGAACATCCGCGCCAGCGGCGGGCGCAGCATGCGGTACGACCACGAGAACACCGCCCGCGCGTCGGTCACCACGTCGGCGCCGGCGAACGGGTCGAGCTGCTGCTCCGCGCCGGCCAGCTCGCGGGCGACGTCGGCGAGAGCCCGGCGCGGGTCGACGGCCGCGCGGGCGGCGGCGATCGCCAGGGCCAGCGGCAGGCGGGCGCACCGGTCGATGATCTCCTCGACCGCGTCGGGCTCGCGGGCCACCCGCTGCGCGCCGAGCCGCCCGGCGAGCAGGTCCCGGGCCTCCTGCCGGTCGAGCAGGTCCAGCGGAAGCGGCACGGCGCCCTCGCCGGCGACCAGGCCGCCGAGGCTGTCGCGGCTGGTGATGACGACCAGGCAGCCGGGCGCGCCCGGCAGCAGGGGCCGCACGTGCGCGGCGTCGCGGGCGTTGTCGAGCACGACGATCATGCGGCGGCCGGCGATGGCGCTGCGGTACAGCGCGGCCTGCGCGTCCAGCCCGGACGGCACCCGGTCGGCGGGCACCCCGAGCCCGTCGAGCAGCACCCGCAAGGCCTCACCCGCGCCGAATCCCGCGCCGGGCGGGCCGAAGCCGCGCAGGTTGACGTACAGCTGCCCGTCGGGAAACCGGTGTGCGGCCCGGTGGGCCCAGTGCACGGCAAGGGCGGTCTTGCCGACCCCGGCGGTCCCCGACAGCGCCGAGATGACGACGGCGACGCTCCCCCGCTCCGTGGTGGCGGCGAGTGCGTCCAGCTCGGCGATCGCCGCGCCGCGGCCGGCGAACCCGCGCACGTCCAGCGGCATCTGCGCGGGCACGGTGAACGTCGGCGCGGGCCGTGGCCGTACCGCCGCCGGGTCTGGCTCCTCGCCGCGCAGCAGCGAGCGGTGCAGCGCCTGCAGCGACGGTCCGGGGTCGGCGCCGAGCGCGTCGGCGAGCCGCTCGCGCAGATCGGCGTACACGTGGAGGGCCTCGGCGTAGCGCCGCTCGTCCCGCAGCGCCCGCATGAGACGCTCGACGGGCGGCTCGGCGCGCGGATGATCGGCGACGGTGTCACCCAGCGGCCCGATCACCCCGGCGGCACGTCCGGCCAGCAGCTCGGCGTCGGCCCAGGCGACGGTGGCGTCCCGGCGCTCCTCCGCCCAGCGGGCGCGCTGCGCGGCGGCCCAAGAGCCCTCGACGTCGGCGAGCGGTCTGCCTTGCCACAGGTCCAGCGCCGCGCGCGGGTCGGTGGCGGCCAGCCGGCGGAAGCGGTGCAGGTCCACGGCGTCGGGGTCGACGTCGAGCAGGTACGCACGGGACCGCTTGGCGATCGGCATCACGTGACGCAGCCGGGCGACGTAGACGTACACCGACTGGCGGACCCGGTCGGGCGGCTCGTCCCAGACCCGGTCGATCAGGTCCTCGACGGTGACTGGCGAGCCGGCGTCGACGGCGAGCACCGCCAGGACGGCGCGCTGCCTGGGGTGGCCGATGCCGGCCGGCTGCCCGTCGACGCGGGCCTCCACGGCGCCCAGCAGCCGGATCACGAGCGGTGGATACATCGCCATTAAGCATTCAGCAAGGTTTCCGGCCGGGGCAACAGTGATCCTTGTCGCGGCGAGGCGCTCCGGCTCGCAACGGGGGGAGCCGGAGCGCCCGGCCTCCCAACGCCATGATCGACTCTGGTTACGATGGCGTGCGAGTCGGTGTCGCGGTTGCCGATCGGGAGGTCGATAGTGGACAGTGCCGCGCGCACCCTGGCGCGGGCCAGTGTCGTGGTCGCCGGCTGGGGGTTCTGCTACACGCTTTACCGGGCGTACTACGCGTTCGGCGGCACCGCGTTGCTGCCCGGGCGGCCGGCGAATCCGAGCGATTTCAGAATGATCAACATGGTCGCGACGATCATTCTGCTCGTCGCGGCGGTGCTGCCGATCGCGATGCTGCCGCTGTGGTCGCGGCCGCGGGTGCGACCCGTTCTGCACGCCGTGTGCTGGGTGATCGCCGTCGGCTGCGTCATGCATGCTGTCATCGATGCCGCACAGCGGGTGCTCAGCCTGGCCGGGCTGCTCGACATTCGCTATCCCGAGTCAGCGTGGGCCTCGATCGACACCCGCACCGCCGACCTGCAGGACCTGTTCTTCAACGAGCCCTGGTTCCTGCTGGAGGGACTCGGCTTCGCCGCCCTCGCCTGGATCGCGCTGGGGCCGGGGCGGCCGCGGCGAGCGTGGATCGGCAGCGCCCTGGCGGCGACCGGCGCGCTGACGGTCGTCGGCCTGCTCTCCGCCACCGGAGTCATCGGCAGGCTGATCATCGGCTGACCCTCGCGCGCCGGCACCGTACCCGGAAAAGATCTTGGTGATCGGCATCAACCGATGCGGGTCGATCGGGCGTCCTACGTCCGTGACGGTGGGGCGGGGGCTGCGGGAGGCGGGCCGGTCGGTGGTGCACGAAGACGCGCGGCGCGACTTCTTCGAGGCCAACTATGACCGCCTGGCGGGTTGGGTACGCCGGCAGGTCGACGACGACGAGACCGCGCACGACATCGCCGCCGAGGCGTTCACCCGGCTGTTGTCGCGCTGGTCCGACTCGTACGACCCGCACGCCTACCTCTACAAGGTCGCGGTGAATCTCCTGCGCGATCACTGGCGGCGCGCGCTGCGGGAGCGCCGGGCGTTCGCCCTGGCGGCGGCCGATCAGCGTGACGATGCGGATGGGCGGCCCAGCCATGGCGGCGACCTGCGGGTGATGCTCGCGCCGCTGCCGGAGCACCAGCGCGTCGCGTTGCTGCTGCACTACCTTGCCGGCTTCTCGGTCAGGGAGGTCTCGGCGATCATCGGGCGCCCGGAGGGCACGGTGAAGTCGGACCTGTACCAGGCCAGAGCGCGGATTCGAGCAGAGCTGGATGGCAGTGATGACTGAACCCGACGATCGGTTCGAGGGCTGGCTGGAGCGGCACCAAGTCGAGCCGCTGGGCCCCGCGCCGGGCGCCTATGAACGGATCACCCGTACCGCCCGCCGCCGTCGCATCGGGCGGGTGGCCGTCGCCGCCGCCGCCGTGGTGGTGGGGATCACCGGCGTCACCGGCCTCGCGTACCGGATTGTCGCCGGACCGGGCCCGGTGCTTCCGCCGGGCGCCTCCGCGTCGCCGTCGCATGACGCGCCGGCGTCACCCGATCCGGCCTCGCCGCAGGCACCGGACTCGGCCGGGTCGCCGTCCACCCCGACCACGGACCCATCGGTGCCGTCCACGCGATGCCACACCAGCGACCTGAAGATCTCCGCGCAGGGCGCACCCGGCGGTGGGGCGGCCGGCAGCGAGTACACGTGGCTGGTGTTCACGAACGTCTCCACCCGCCCTTGCTCGCTGTACGGCTTCCCGGGTGTGTCGTGGGTGACCGCGGCGTCGGGTCAACAGGTCAACGACCCCACCGCGCGAATGACGGAGCTCAAACCGGCCCGGATCGTCCTCGCGCCCCAGGGGGTGGCCCACGCGGTGGTACGGCACGGCCACCCCGGTGCGTTCGAGCCCGACTGCCATGCGGTGAGCGTGGCCGGGTTCCGGGTGTACCCGCCGGATGAGACGGCCGCGGTGTTCGTGCCGTGGCCGGCCACGGCCTGTTCGGCGAAGGGCATCAACGTGGGCGCAGTCTCGCCGGTCACGGCCGGGCTCGATCCATGAGCGATCGGTAACCCGACACTCGTCAACCAGGAGCCGTTTCCCGCGTCATAGCAGGCGATCGCATCGACATCGACGGAAGGAACACTCCGATGCAACGCAGAATCGCCGCTCTGGTACTCGTACCCCTGCTCCTCGTCGCGGGCTGCGACCCGGCCGGGGAAGCGAGCGGGCAGCCGTCCACGACACCGTTGCCGGCGTCGTCCGCGCCGGTCACCACGACGTCGTCCTCGCCGCCGGGCTCGACCGTGCCGAGCGGTTCGCAAGCAGAGGCCGCGCCGTGCCGGACCAGCGAGCTGAAGATTTCCGTGCAGGGCGCACCCGGCGGTGGGGCGGCCGGCAGCACATACGCCTGGCTGGTGTTCACCAACGTGTCCGCCCGGACCTGCTCGCTGTACGGCTACCCCGGCGTCGCCCGGCTGGCCGGGCCGGAGGGGCCCCAGGTCAACGACCCGCTCGACCACATGGGGGCCACGACACCGACCCGCGTCGTGCTGGCACCGCAGGCGTCCTCCCACGCGGTGATCCAGGAGGGGCACCCCGAAGCGTTCGAGCCCAACTGCCACGCCGTCGCCATCGCCGGGCTGCGGGTGTACCCGCCCGACGAGACGGCTGCGGTGTTCGTGCCCTTCGCCGAGCGCGCATGCTCGGCCAAGGGCGTCGACGTGGGCTTTGTAGCGCCGATCGTGGCCGGGCTCAGCGAGTGACGTGAGCCCGCCCCTCACGACGCTGCCGCCTCCGGTCCTCGGCGGCGGCAGCGTCGCGGCGTGGGGGTCTGGTGTCACCCGCCGGGGCTGCTTGGTCCAGCAGCCGGGCCGCCGATGACGAACACGCCGATACGGGTGTGGCCATCGGAGGTGTAGACCGGGACCGTCCGCGGCGGTTCCGCGCCGGTTTGCAGGGTCGTGGGGCCGGGCGGGTTGAGGTCGCGGTTGTAGGCGTAGCCGCGGCGGCCGTTGGTTGCGATGACGGCGACCAGGTCAGGGGTGCCGCGCTCGTTGACCACGCCGTAGGTCAGGCCGTCAGCGTTCTTGCCCCACTCGCTGACGGCGACGTGGGCGTACGTGGCGCTGAGGGTCCACCGTGCGCCGTCGGCGGTGGTGATCGACGTGGAGTGCTGGCCGGGAGCGAGGGCGAGCTTGTAGGTGGCCACATGGCCGGCTCCGGCGTCGGCCGCCGAGCAGACCAGGGATGCCCCGTCTTCGAACGTGAAGGTGCCGGCGGTGAGGCAGGTCAGCTTCAGCATGACGTCGGTGGTGCCCTTCGGCGCCGCGCCGAGCTCCACGGTGGCCGATCCGGTGCGGGTGACTGTCACGGTGGGGGCTTCGGTGGTGACGACGTCGCCGCCGGGCAGGGAGAGCCACCCGGCGTCCGCGGCGGCGACGCCTCCGCCGAGCAGCAGCACGACGGCGCCAGCGCCGGCGACCACGCGCAGCCCGGTCCGCCGGCGCCGCGCGGAGGTGGCCTCGACGTGTTCGATCAACGCAGCGCGCAGCGCGCTCGCGTAGCAGTCGTCCATCTGCACGGTCATCACAGGGCTCCGGTCCGGTCGAGGGCCGCAGGGAAGTCCGGAAGCTGCTCGCGGATGCGGTGTCGAGCGCGGTGCAGCCGCGTCTTGGCCGCAGCCAGCGTCATCCCCAGCAGCGCGGCGGCGTCGGCCACCGCGCAGTCCTCGTAGGCCACCAGGATCAGCAAGGCCATGTCTCGCTCAGGCAGGCTGCGCAGGGCCTGCCGGAGCCGGGGGTCCACGCCTACGTCCCGGCCGGCCAGGGCCACGTCGGCGGCGTCCGACGCGGCCGGCTCGTGGGGTAGCCGGGCCAGGAAGTCGCGGTAGCGGCGGCGAGCTCGGGCCGCGTTGCGGGCCAGGTTCGCCGTGGTCACCAGCAGCCAGGGCAGCACCGAGCCGTTGACCAGCCGCACCACGGCCCGGCGACGCCACAGTTCGAGAAACGTCGAGGCGGTGACGTTCTCGGCGTCGCTGCGGGTGTCGAGCAGTCGGACGGCCTGCCCGTAGACGCGGTCGCGGTGCAGGTCGAACACGGCGGCGAACGCCTGCGCGTCACCGCCGCATGCACGCCGCCACAGCAGCGCCTCGTCCTGCTCGCTCACCGCCACATTCCGTAGTGTCCGCATCCTCACCGCGGGTTTCACCGGCTTGCTGTGCCAAGGCGACCGGGGCCGCGCTGCCAGACCGGCCAATGCGGCGGCGACCGGGTGGCGGGGTCCTGCAGCTCGGCCCGGGTGGTCAGGACCCGGCAGCCGTCGGCGGCGAGGTCGAACACCGTGGCCGGGTCGACCACGGCCAGCCGACCACACAGCCGCTCGGTTACTCGTGACTGCGATGCGCTCGCCCAGGCGACATCAAGCCGTATGGCCTTCACCGGTGACCGGCTGGTGAAACGCCGCGCGCGGAGTATCGCGTGGAACGACGGCCGACACGCAGGTACCCTGTCAACGCGGGCTGCTAGCTCAATGGCAGAGCTGCGGACTTTTAATCCGTAGGTTCAGGGTTCGAGTCCCTGGCGGCCCACCACTTGACCTGCGGTTTCATCTTGCCTAGCGCTCCGATGTGGACCGTGGCTGCTTGTTGGCTGCTCGTTGCCGCTTGCGTCGTTTCGGCCGCCTACCACCGTCTACAGCGGGTTTGACCTGCGGTTTCGGGCTGGGCCTGGCCGGAACGGTGGTGGACTTCTGCGGAGGTCGGGGCGGGTTGGTCGGCCGGTTGCGGCGGCGGATCTTGTCCCGCACCTCTCTGGCGGTGGTGAGCACGAGCCGGGCAGTGGCCTCGGCGGCTTTGTGCTGAGTGGCGGGGAGCACGCTGGTGTAGGTGTCGGCGGTGAGCACGATGCTGGCGTGGCCGAGCTGGTCCTGGACGGTCTTGAGATCAGCACCCGCGGTGCGGGCGAGGCTGGCCGCGCCATGCCGGAGATGGGGGAACTGCGCGTCGCGGCAGGTGGCGTGTGCGGGCAGCGCGCAGCGGGCGGGTCACCTATTGTTTCCCGCCGTGACTGACGCTGCTGAACCGGCCTCGATCGACGAGCCGGTCGCGATACAGGAAAAAGAGAAGCCGGCCGCGGGCCAGGAGCCGGCCGCATCGGCCGCGGACGAGGAGGCGTTCGCCCCCGCAGAGCGGGCCGCCCCGGGCTCCGCCGAGGAGCCGGCCGCCTCGGATGACGACGATGACGACGAGCCGGGCGGCGAGCCGGTCCCGTCCCGCGGGCGGGGGCGCCTCGCACTGATCGCCGCGGCCGTGCTGCTCGGAAGCATCGTGACCGGCGGCGGGGCCGCCTGGTGGCTGCTGCACCCCGACCCGCGCGGCGTGGCGGAGGACTACTTCGCCCGCCTGGCCGCGGGCGACGCCTTCGGGGCCCTGCGCGACGTCGACAAGAGCTCGATCGCCGCGGAGCTGCCCACCGCGGACCTGTTGCTCAGCGACGCCGCCCTGGTCGACCCGGCGTCGCGGCCCCAGCACATGAAGGTGATCCACGTCGCCCAGTCCGGGGGCAGGGCCACCATCACGGTGCAGTACCAGGCGAACGGCGCGACGGTGACGCAGACCCTCGACGCGCAGCGCCGCGGACGGCAGTACCAACTGGAAAATCCGCTTGTCAAGCTGTCCTTCACGAACCTGTCGGACGCGGAGAAGCTCAAGGTCAAGGTGAACGGCGTCGCGGTCGACCCGGCCAAGAACGGACCGGCGTTCCCGGGGGCGTACGCCGTCACCACCCCCGCGAACGAACTGTTCGACGGCCGGTCCGTCACGGTAGTGCCGGCGGCGGACGACGTCGCCGTGATCACGCTGCCGGCGCCCACCATGTCGGCGGACGCCAGGCCCAAGGCCGACGCGGCGATCAACACCGCGCTGCAGACCTGCTTCGGCGCCGCCTCCCCGCAGTTCGTGGCCGTCTTCGGTACCCCGGGCACGCCCACATCCTGTCCGGCCCTTCCCGGGACGTTCGCATCGATCGACATGATCGGGGACCTTCCGCTCGAGGCGCTCGAGGGTATGAGGATGACGCCGGGGAGGATGGTCGCCACCTCCGGGGCCACGCTGACGATCACCAAGCTGCCCACCTTTGCGTATGCGTCCGGGGCGGGCGGCGAATTGCGCTTCACCGGCAGTGACACCGTCGTGCACTGGTCCGTCATCTGGACGCTGTCGGACGGCCGCAAGTTCGACGGCAAGTCCGGCGACATCACCATCCAGCCGAAGGGTCACGTCGGCCTCGACGCCTCGAGCAAGATCAAGGTCACCTTCGACTGACGCGCCGCTTCCCGACGCCGCCGTCGGCACGACGGCGGCGCCCGGCGACCCGGACGGCCAACATCCTGGACGGTATCGGCTGCTGGCGCAGATCTTGACGGCGGCAGAAGTCGACACGATGGGCGAGGCGTGACGGCGGTGCGCGCCCGGCGGCGGACGCCGAGTGTTGCGGATCGGCGCCGTGGTCGCCGTACTCGTTGCGCCGCTTCTTGATCTGCTTCCGCACGGTGACGGCGGTCGATACGTCGCGCAGGAACACGGCGAGACGCCGACCCCGTTTCCGGGGGCCCTACGTCGCTGTCAGGGCTTCGGTCGGCGAGAGGCGGGCGGCGCGGACAGCCGGATAGAGACCCGCCACCGCACCCACGACGACCGTGGCGCCGACGCCGGCCAGCAGCGCCCAGGCGGGCAGCGCGACCGGCCAGCTCTGGCTGATGGCGTAGGAGGCGGTGACCAGCGCGCCGAGCACCACGCCGGTCAACCCGCCGAGCGTCGAGAGCAGGGCCGCCTCGGTGAGGAACTGCAGGCGGATCTGGCCGCGAGTGGCGCCGAGCGACCGGCGCAGGCCGATCTCCGCGCGCCGTTCGAGGACGGTGATCACCATCGTGTTGGCCACCCCGACACCGCCGACGAGCAGCGCGACCGCCCCGAGGCCGAGCAGCAGGCCGTTGAAGGCGCGTTCGGTGGCGAGCTTGGCTGCCAGCGCGTCGGAGGGTCGGGACACCGCGACCTCGTACGGCGCCTCCGGGTTGGCGGTCGCCGCCAGCACGTCGCGGACGGCTGTGACCTGCGAGTCGACGGTACGCAGGTAAATCGTCGTCGGGTGGTCTTCGGCGCCGAGGTATGTCCGTGCGGCGTTCGTGCCGATCAGGGCGGTGCTGTCGAGCTCGGGCAGCAGCGTGACCGGCGCCAGGATGCCGACGACCGTGAACCCCTTGTGGCCGATGTACACCACCGCCCGAGGGTCGGGCGTGGTGATCCCGAGCCGCCGGGCGGACTCGGCGCCGAGCACCACCGCCGGGAAGTCGGCGGCGGCCGGGTTGAGCCAGACGCCGCCCGCCATGGTCGCGCCGATCGTCTCGGTCAGGTCGAGGTCGGCGGCGAACGGGACGATGCCGTTGGTCTGCCGCGGCGGTACCCGGTCGTTGCGATAGACGTGCACGTCGTCGGGCAGCTTGCGGAGCGCGGCCGCGTTGGTTACCGGCCCGATCCGCTCGATCATGCCGACGGCGCCGTCGGGCAGCACCGCTTTCTCGCCGGGGGTCACCCTCAACAGGTTGGTGCCCAGCGCGTCGAGGGTCTGTCGCAGGTCGGCCCGGCCCGAGCCGGAGATGCCGACCACGGCGAGCATCGCGGCGATCCCGATCGCGATGCCCAGGGCCGACAGCACGGCCCGCAGTGGCCGGGATCGCAGGCCGACGGCGCCGAGCCGGAGCACGTCACCGACCGCGAGACGGCGCCCCGGCCGGCTCATCCGGTGACCATGCCGTCGTGGACCCGGATGCGGCGGGGGAGCGTGTCGGCGATCGCGCCGTCGTGGGTGATGACGATCACGGTGGTACCGCCGGCGTTGAGCGTACGCAGCAGGTCCATGACGGAGGCTCCGGCGGCGCTGTCGAGGTTGCCGGTCGGCTCGTCGGCGAGCAGTAGATCCGGCTCGCCCACGACCGCGCGGGCGATCGCCACCCGCTGACGCTCGCCGCCGGAGAGCTCGTGCGGCCGGTGGTGTGCCCGGTGCGCGAGCCCGACCCGCGCCAGCGCCGCGGCGGCCAGCGCGCGGCGCTCCGTGCGCCGCACGCCCGCGTACAGCAGCCCGTCGGCGACGTTGTCGAGCGCGCTGACCCCGGCCGCGAGATGGAACTGCTGGAACACGAACCCGATCGACGCCGCCCGCAGCGCCGACAGTGCGCGGTCGCCGAGCGTCGCGATGTCGCGCCCCGCGACGATGACGCGGCCCTCGGTCGGCCGGTCGAGCGTGCCGATCAGATTGAGCAATGTGGATTTTCCCGAGCCGGAGGGACCCACGATCGCGGCGAGCTCGCCGCGGCCGACGGTCAGGTCGGCACCGCGCACGGCCGTGACGTTCCCCTGGTACGTCTTCGTGACCCCCCTGAGCTCCACGACGGTCACCGGGCCATCCCCACGGTCATGTCCTCGCGGATGTCGGGCCCGCTCACCTCGACGCGGCCGTCGGCGAACAGCCCCGTGGTCACGGCGACGATCCGGGTCGTGGAGCCCTCGACGACCTGCAGACCGTAGCCGCCCTCGGCGAGCGCGAGCAGGGCGCCGACCGGCACGGCGAGCACGTCTTTACGGGTGGACGCGACGAACCGGACGCGGACCGCGCCGTCGCCGGGTGCCGCGAACGCCTTGGGGTCGTCGGCGGCGACCACGACCTCGACGGTGGGCTCCGCGGCGGACGCGGCGGACGCGGCGTCGGGTGTCCGCACCGACTGGACCGTCCCGGGCGCCGTCGACCCGCCGGGCAGCTCGACGGTCACCTTCGTCTTCACCGCCGCCAGGCTCGCGCTGCGCGCCGGCAGTGACGCGGTGACGAGCCGGGTGGTCTCGGTGAAGGTGAGGAGCGGGCCCTCGGCGACCTGACCGGCCCTGACGACGTGTGATGCGACCCGGATCGGGCCGGGCGTGTAGAGGACCCGGCCCAGCTCGACGGTCCCGGTCTCCGGCAGGCCGAGATCGCGCTGCCAGCGCTTGACCGCCGAGGCGGTCGACGCGGTGTATTCGTCGTCGACGGTGAACCCGGTGTAGCCCAGCGCTTTCAGGTTGGTCTCGAACTGCCTGACGTCGGCTCCGACGGTTCCGCCGACGGGCGCCGCCGAACCGGTTGGGCTCGCTGCCGCCGACTGGTCACTGTCCGACCTACGGTCCGAGGTGGTCGGCGGGGTGAGGTCACGGTAGGCGGGCAGCGTGCCGTAGAGGAGCACTACCGGCCGGTCGTTGATCCGGACGGTACCCGCACCACGCTCGATCGTCGTGCCCACTTCCGGCAGCGCCGTCACCGTGCCCGTCAGGCGGCTGATCAGCTCCTGCTCCGGGCCGTAGCCGAGCTTGCCGTTGACCACGGTCACGTCGACCAGCGTCGTGCGGGTGATCGTGGTCGTCTCGGCCTCCGGCCCGGGTCCGGCGGCCGGGCCCGACGGCCACGCGTAGGCCACCGCACCGGCCGCGACCAGCACCGCGACGCCGGATGCGGCGACCGCGACGAGCCACCGCCTCATCGGTTCTCGGGAAGGTCGTTGGCCGGGTCGTCGTACAGGTGCCGGCACTTTGCCACCGCGTCCTCGTACTCCGGCGTCGACCTGTAGGAGGGGTCGGTCCGGCCCTGGACCATGCCGTTCTCGTCGGGTATCGGCTCGTCGATCCCGTGGCTGCGCATGCAGTCGAAGTAGGGACGGGACCGCTTGATCTGAGCCTGGTCCATCTTGACCGGCCAGGTCGCCGGCAGGAACTGCTTGCACTTTTCGTGCGCCTCGATGCGCGCCACCATCGTCTCGACGGAGGTCCTGGGCGTGACGACGTAGGTCTTGACGAGCGGCTCTCCCTCGACGGAGGTCCTGGGCGCGATGACGTAGGCGCTGACGAGCGGCTCCCCCTCGACCGGGTCGGGCGTCTCAGCCCCGTTCTCGGTGAGGCAGCGCGTGTAGCGCAGCGCCTTGTCGTAGTCGGTCTCCCTGGCTGCCGCCGACGGGCCCGCCGCCGCGGAGGCCGAGGGTTGTCGCGCGCTGGCCACCTCGGGTGTCGGTGGGGACGACGAGCACGCCGCGAGGCCGAAGAACGCAACCACGACGATGACAGCGCGTCTCATCGCACACTCCCGACTGAGTCGACGATCGCCACGTGCTCGACGGCCTGGCGGATCAGGATGCGCGAGGCCGGCTCGGTGGCTTGGTTGGGTGTCGTGAGCCGGAGGATCATCCGGTTCACGCCGAGATAGGCGTAGGTGGAGGCATCGAAGACCAGCTCGGTCTCGGCATCGCGGCTCCGGTAGGCGAGCGCGACACCCGAACGCCCGGCCGCGTCGACGACGCCGGGCCGCACCATGACGCCCGGGATCCGCCCGAGCGCCGCGACCACCGCCGCCTGCACGGCCGACGCGTGCTGGCTGACGTAGAGCACGCGGGCGGCGTTGTCGAAAGCCTGGTCGTCACTGGTGCCCGACCGGCGCAGGTAGGCGAGCATCGCGTCGACGTCGACCGGCAGGCTGCCGTCGGAGCCCAGGTCGGGCATGCACGGCACACGCCACTCCGGCACGGCCGTGCTCTGGTAGCCGTCGCGGCATCCGGCGACCGTCGCGTCGCGCCAGGCGGCCGCCGGCTGGTCGCGCGGGCGCTCGCGCACCAGGCCGTCGCGGGTACCGTCGACGGACCGCCATTCGCGCACGAGGAGCGGTCCTTCGTCGGCCGGCCGCGTCGACCGCCCGTCGACGGTCAGGTAGAGCACCACCGACTCGGTATAGATGAACTGGTCCGGCCAAGCGGTCGCCGCCGGAACGGCCGCCGCCCGCTCCGACGCGAGCCGTACCACGTCCACCGTCGCCGGCGGCGGCCGGCCGTCGCCGGAGCTGGTGATCACCACGGGGCCGGTGATGGCCGCAACGGCCGCGGCCGCCGCGACGCCGACCAGCGCCGTCTGCCAGATGCGCGACCTGACCCAGCTCCGTGGCCGCGGCGCCCGGACGGGCTCGGACAGCACCCGGCGCCGCAGGCCGGCCGGCAGCGCCCCGGTCGGCGGCGCGAGCTGATCGCCGAGTTCCCGCACGATTCGCAGGTCGGGGTCCATCACGCCTCCCCGGTGGGGTCGATGTCGCCCAGCACGGCGCGGACCTTGCGCCGGGCGCGGTTGAGCCGGGACCGCACGGTGCCCAGCGGGATGTCGAGCGCGGTGGCCACCTCGTCATAGCTGAAGTCGCACCAGGCGATGAGCAGCAGCACGTCACGGTCGCCGGTGGAGAGCTTGCCGAGCGCGGCGACGAGCGGGGCGCGGACGGCGGACGCGGCGACGCGTGCCGCGACGCGATCGGCGTGCCCGTCGACGGCGGACTCCGCCACGGTCCGCAACAGCGCGCGGTAGTGCGTCTTCTCCGCCCGGAAGTGCCGGGCCAGCTTGCGGGTGAGGATGCCGAACAGCCACGGCCGGGCGTCGAGCCGCTCCGGGTCGTAGGAGTCGCGCTGCGCGAACGCGGCGAGGAACGTGTCGGCGACGACGTCCTCGGCGGTCTGCGCGCCCACTCGCTGGTACGCGTAGTGGTAGAGCTGCTCTGCGTAGCGGTCGTACAGATCCGCGAACCGGTCCGGGTCCGTACGGGCAGCGCGCATCGACTCAGCGTCGACGCCCATTGCCTCCCGGATCACGATAGGTATTTCCACTTCCCCCGGCCCGGGTTCACGGTATTTTTTTGGCGACCGCCGACGCCCACACTGGGGCGGCGCATCCTGGGTGCTGGCACGATTGAGAGCGGCCGGCCTCCGGACCGACGGCGGGCGCAGCACGTGGCTGCTCAGGCAGAGCGCGGATCTGATGACGCGCTGCAAGCTCCTCAGCTTGCCGGCCGTCGTGTGGACGTACGCCCGCTGGCATGATGACGACGGGTGTTACTCCTCGTCTGTGCTGGATTTGCCGCTGGTCGACTCCTGATAGGCGTCCGCGTAGGTGTGCGAGTCCTTGATCAGGTCGTCGCAGAAGGCGGCGACGTCGTTGCCGATGAGTTCCAAGACCCCTTTGCCGGCCGCGACGCCTTCCTCGAAGAAGTCGATGATTCCGGGGAGCAGGCCCCCGTCGGCAAGGCCGATCGGTCCAACCTTGAACAGGTACTTCTGCATCTCCTTGTAGACGATCTGGTAGTCCGGTGGGAGTGCCTTGACTCGAGCCACGTGCGCCCGCCACTGCTTCTTGCCCTCGATGATGTCCTGGATGCCCACGTCAGCCTCCCAGCCGGCCCAGTTTCCTTGCGACGTTGCTGTTCAACTGCTCGCGCCACCGGTCGCGATAGGTCCGGGCGCCCGCTCCGCCGGCCAACGCCGTACAGAAGCCCGGGATGTCGTCGCCGAGCACCTCTTGGATGCTCTGCCCGTCCATCGATGCTGTTTCGAGCAGCCCCAGGGCGCCGTCGAGGATCGGCATGAGGTTGCGGCCCGTGAAGTCCGCGTAGGGGAACAGGTTGCCCTTGATCTGTTCCCACGCCGCCCGGTAGTCGGCCGGCAATGCCGCTGCCCGGGCTTCGAACACCTGCCATTCCCTGCTGAGATCGCTGCCTGTGATGGTCTCCCAGAAGCTCATCGCCCGCCCTCCTTCAGCCTGTCGATGCGTGATGAGAGGTACTGCCATTTCGCCCAGAACGTTGCGAGTTCCCGGCGTCCGGCGTCGTTGAGCGCGTAGAACTTGCGCGGCGGGCCCACCTCGGATGGTCGTTTCGTCACCTGGACGAGTCCGTTGCGCTCCAGTCGCAGCAAGATGGTGTACACCGTCCCCTCGACGACGTCGGCGAAGCCGAGCTCGTTCAGCCGACGCGTGATGGCGTACCCATAGGTCTCCTCGCCGCCGATGATTTCGAGCACGCAGCCTTCGAGCGTGCCCTTCAGCATCTCCGTCAGGTCCTCCATGGCGGCTCCTTTGTCGGCCTCGGTACCTCGCGCCACCGAGTACCAGTATACGGTAGCACCGAGTACCGCTATTCGGTAGCGCCGAGTAGCGCAGCAGCACCGCGAACGGGAAAATCCCGGACCGTGACGTCCCATCGCCGCCACAGGCCCGGGACACGCCGGACGTCGATTACTTCGCAAGGGTGGCGTTCGCGGGAACCTGGGCGTCGCGACGGCGCATCGGCAGGATGTGGCCCCGCCGACCGGCCAGCCACATGAAAGCGGCCGTGATGATCACCCCGCCGAGCAGGGTGTACACGCTGGCCTCCGGGCCGAACGTCCCGCCGCTGACCAGGGTCCCGCCCGACGTCGTCGCATCCACGAGTCCCTTGCTCGTGCCGTTGCCCGAGACCTCGAGGCCGAAGATGCCACCCAGGGCGAAGTTCCAGGCGAAGTGCACCCCGATCCCCACCCACAGGTTGCGGGTGGCGACGTACGCGGCGGCGAGCATGAAACCTGCCTCGACCGCGATGCACGCCGCGCCCCACACCGTGGCATCCTTGTTGAGCAGGTGCGAGGCGCCGAACAGCACGCCGGTCAGCACCATCGCGAACCACGTGCCGATCTTCTCCTCGATGATCCGGAACAGGATGCCCCGGAAGATCAGCTCCTCGGTGACCGCGGCGGCGGCCATGAAGCCGAGCAGCGCGAGGGTGCCCGTGACCGAGCCTCGGCCGTGGACGTGGTAGTCGCCCAGGAACCAGATGTTCGCGATGACGGCTGCGCACATCGCGAAGCCGATCAACAGGCCGCGGGTGAGCGCGCCGGGTGCCGCTCTCCGGGACACCTCCACAGGTGGGCGGTGTTCGGTGCGGCGGACCACCCACACGTACGTGAATGTCGCGAGCACTGCGGTCGCGAGACCGATGGTCAGCGTCAGCCAGGGGCTGCCATCGACCGCGTTCACCGCGTTGCTACCGACGAGAGCTACCGCGGCGACGGCCAGAAGCTGCCAGACCAGGCGCATGATTACTCCTTCATGAGGTTCGCGGCGGGAGCGCCGCGGTTACCTGGAACGCTATGGATTTCGCGGCCGGCAGACATCGCGGCGTGGTGGACACCTGCGGGTAGCTCGCACGGGGGACACGCGCCGCTCCCCAAGGGCGCCGAGGACAACAATGGAACCCGGACTACCGCATTGCGAGGCACCCCTGCCCGCCAAGACGACCTCGACGCCGGACCGGCACGTCGGCCTCCTCGTACACAAGCCCGCATGCGGATGAGGACTGCGCCCAAGGCTGCCGCCGCTGTGATGGCGCCGGCGTCGGTCGAGCGACCGGGTCGCCGGTAGCCCGGCAAGTCGGGGTGGCCCAGGGGGCGGAGGTTGCGGCCGCGGTCAGCGGTTAGCCTGCTGTCATGGCGGGAGCCGAACTAGATGAGTTGATCGTCGCGGACGCCGAGGCGCTGCGCGCGTGGTTGTTGAGCCACCACGTCACATCGGCGGGCGTGTGGCTGGCCCTGACCAGGAAGGGCGGCACAGTTACCACGGTGACCTGGCAGCAGGCGGTTGACGAGGCCTTGTGCTTTGGCTGGATCGACGGGCAGGCCCGCAAGGGGGATCAGGAGATCTCTTGGATCCGGTTCACCCCGCGCAGGCCCCGCAGTTCCTGGTCGCAGCGCAACATCGCCCACGTGGCCCGGCTGGAGGCGCAGGGGCGGATGCTGCCTGCGGGCCGCGCCGTGGTGGAGGCCGCGAAAGCGGACGGGCGGTGGGCGGTCGCTTACGCTCCGCCCTCGGAAGCTGAGGTGCCGGCTGACCTCATCGCCGCGATCGCCGCCGACCCTGCCGCCCAGGCCATGTTCGACGTGCTCACCAAGACCAACCGCTTCGCTCTCATCTACCGGGTCAATGCCGTCAAGCGGGCTCAGACGCGCGAGCGAAAGATCAGCGAGTTCGTCGCGATGCTGGCCCGGCACGAGACTGTCTACCCGCAGAAGGCCAAACCTGCGAACCCGCCGTAGTCGATACTGTCGTGATCGACAGCACTGATCTGCCGCGATCCGATCACCACGAAGCTTTATGCCGCGCCGTCACGGCAGTTCGCGGACATGCCGATGACCGTGCAGCTCATTCGGTCTGGGATTCCGCTGACCAACAGCGACCGAGATCGGCTGCGCGCTCGTAGCCGCTGTTCGTGCGCGTTCTGCGCGACTTCCATCCTGGTCCGGGTCAGCACCACACGCGGCTGCGATCGCATCGGTCAATCCGTCCGTTCGGCACCGTACCCGTGCCACATCCGGAACTGCATCGGCTCCGTCCCGGTCGCCGTCACGTGTGCGACCAGCTTGGCTCTGAGGGACTCAGGTATGTCGGCGGGCTTGGAACGGCTCCACTGCAGCGACGTGAGGAGCTCGGCGGCGCCGTCGAGCTGCTCCGGCGTCAGCGATGTCGACCAGCGAGAAGCCTCGCCGGTTCAGCGATGCTGTCGCCGACGAGATCGTTTGCCAGGGCTATCCCGGGCGGCGTCCCCATGCCGAGATCAGCGGTGCGAGGGTGAGGTCGAGCTCGCCGGCATCGATGGCGGCCAAGTGCGCGTCGATCTCGGCGTCGCTGGTCAACCCGGCGGCGAGCAACTCGGCGCGGACCATGCGCACCGTCGCGGCCTCCAGCCGGCCGCAGGCTACCCCGCCGACCGGGAAGGAGCCGGCCGCCGCGACATCGACCAAACCGGCCGCACGCAATGCCCGCGGGAGCGTACGGCCGTAGCGCAGGTCGGCGCCCCGGCGGATCATCAGCTCCCGCGCGGCGCGCCGCAGCCGGTTGGCGCGCTGCTGCGCCGGGCCAACCTCATCGAGGCAGGCCAGCGGCTGCAGCTCGGTATCGGCGTCCTCGACCAACAGCCAGCCGCCTGGCCGCAGCGCCGCCACCATCGTCGCCAACGCTCGGGCACGGTCGGGCACGTGGACGAGCACGAGCCGCGCGTGTACCAGGTCGAACGTGCCTGGCCGCGGCGGCGGGTCCCCGACGATGTCATGCCGGAGCACCTCGTACCCGCCGTGCGGGTCCAACCAGGCTGGATTGATGTCCGTGGCCAGCACGTAACCGGTTGCTCCGACGGCCGCGGCGAGTGTCTCGGGAATGCTGGGGCCACCGGCGCCGACTTCCCAGCAGCGCCAGCCCGCCTGTACTCCGAGCCGGTCGAAGTGCCCACGTGTGACGCCGTCGAACAGCTCGGCCAGCCAGGTGAACCGCTCGCCCGCCTCCACCCTGGCGTTGTCGAGCAGATAGCGGTGATCCGGAGCAGACCCCAGGGTGTGCGCCGATGGGGGGTCGGACCCCGCGCCAGCAGAATCGACTGGCCCATTCGTCGGCCCGTCTGTGGTCGTGTCCGGCTCGCACCCGGGGTCGGCGGGGTGCTGCGATGAACTCATGCCTACATCCTCACGACCTACCGCATGCTGTGTCAGTGCGACACGGCAAGAATCCAGACAGAGCAAAGTCGCGGCTCGATCGACGCGTGACCGACCCAGCTCGTGAGCTCGCCGGCCTCGGCGCCTGGCCATCACGCACTTCGGACTTTAATCCGTAGGTTCAGGTTTCGAGTCCCTGGCGGCCCACCATTTGACCTGCGGTTTCGAGCTGTGACGATCTTGTCCTGGACCCCTCTGGCGGTGGCCTCGGCGGCTTTGTGCTGGGTGGCGGGTAGCACGATGCTGGCGTTGCCGAGTTGGTCCTGGTCGGCGCCCCGTACGACGTGCTGGCCCGCGCCGGCGCGGACGTCGGGTGCGTCGGCGCCGGCGCGGGCGAGCTCAAGGGCGGGTACGGGGCAGGTCGAGGCGCTGCTCAGCCGGTGAACTGCCGGAAGATGTTGCTGAAGCCGTAGTTCGGTTGGGTGATGCCGCTGCACGTACCGCTCAGGGTGCCGGTGGCGCAGCCGAAGTCGCGGTTGATCGCCCAGAAGCTCAGCCGGGCCATGTGCTGCTGCTGAGCGAAGGTGAGCAGCAGCTGCGCGTCCGCCAGGGTGAACTTCTCGGTCGGGTTGTCGTTCTGACCGATCATCGGGGTTGCCGCGATCATGGCCCACAACTGCGCGTCGCTGAGGCCGGGCAGCAGTACCTTCAGCTGGGCCTGAACCTTCTTCAAGGCGTCGATGCTGGCCTGACCCATCCGGCTGCCGGACACGCCGTCGTAGTAGTCCATGGTCATCAGGTTGACCACCTCGAACGAGAGGCCGCGGGCCACCGCCGACTGCAGGACGTAGAGGTTCTCGGCGCTGAGGCCGCCGGCCGGGCTGACGCCGAGCGTGAACGAGAGGTGGAACGTCTTGCCGGCGGCGCGCAGGTTGTCCTGCATGATCTTCAGCGCGTCGTTGCGCTTGTCGACCACCGCGCGGTCGAGGTTGTTGTGTACGTCGCCGTGCTCGGCGTCGATGTCCAGGTACGTCGTCGCGTACGCGGTCAGCACGCTCTGGTATGCGGTGGCGATCGCCGCCGGTGTCGAGCAGTGGCTGACCAGGTCATCCGCGTCCCAGCCGCCGGAGGAGACGATGATGTCGCCGCCCATCGCGCGCAGCCGGGCCACGTTGCCCCGCAACCGGGTGTCGTCGGTCGACCAGATCGGCTGGCAGTTGCCGGTGCCGTTGACGAACCCGAGCGTGTAGAACTTCTGGCCGCTGTCGGTGGCGAACTTCGCCACGTCGTCGCCGATGAACGTGGCGATGTACGGCGCGAAGGGAAACGCCTTGGTGGTCGGCGGGGTGCTGGTAGGCGGGTTGGTGGGGCCGCCGCCGGGCAGCGTCCACTTCTGGTTGGCGCCGCCGCCGCAGGTCCAGATCTGCAGCCTGGTGCCGTCGGCCGAGCTGACCCCGGTCGCGTCGAGGCACTTGCCGGAGCTGCGCCTGGATGCTGTTGTCGGTGTTGCCGACCGTCCAGGCCTGGGCGGTGGTGCCGTTGCAGGTCCACAGCTGTACCGCGGTGCCGTTGGCCGAGCTGGCGCCGGCGACGTCGACGCACTTGCCGCCGAACCCGGTGATCGGCCCGCTGGAGGCGGCCGAGGCGGCCGTCACGCCGACGGCGGTCACGCCGAGGACGGTGGCAGCCGTCGCGGCGATGGCGAACCCGACGCGGCGGCGCGGCCGGCGTCGGGCGATGGTTGAGGGTGTCACGTGCGGCTCCCTTTCTGGGCGGCGCCCGCACTGGACCGTGTGGTTGGGGGAGGTCCCGTGTCGGGCGGGAGCAGTCCCCGGCCGACCGCATGGGTGACGGCAGAGGTCAGATCTGTCAAGACTGTTAACAGATCTACCGGAGGCTATGTCGACATCCGCTGGCAAGTCAATATAAGACTTAAATTAAGTCGCTGAGCTGCCGTTTTAAGATTTCGCCGGCTTCCTATCGCAGAGACGGCATAGGGTCGGATCGACACGGTGGCCTTCGCGAGACTAGGACGGGCCAGGACATGGGCCGAGGCACCCGCGACGAGTTGCTCGGCCGCCTGGCTGAGGCCGTCGGGTCCGTCGCGGTCGTACACCCGAAGCGGGTCGCCATCGACGGACCGCCCGCCGCAGGCAAGACCACCCTGGCCGACGAACTGGCCGCCGTCTTGGCCCGGGTTCCGGAGGTCGGCACGGTCGGGTAGAAAGTGCCTCGTGTTCCAACGGTTCACTGCCGAGGCGCGGCAGGCGGTGGCGCTCGTGCCGCACTACGCCGTCGCCGCCGGCCGGTCGGAGATGACTCCGGCCGATCTCGCTGCCGCGCTGGCCGCCCGGCCGGTCGGCAACACCGCCGGCATCTGGACGTCGCCCCAGCGACCTGAGCCGGCCGGACCCACGAGCACCCAGGGCGGGCGCGTGCTGCCGAAGCCGCCGCACCGGTTCAATAAGGCGGCGCGAGCGGTCCTGGCGCAGTCGTTGCACGTCGCGGTGGCCGAGGCGGCCGCGCACATCGGCACCGAGCCCCTGCTCGCCGCGCTTGTCCGGAGCGGTCCACCGGACGTCGTGGCGGGGCTCGGCGCGCGGGGTGCGACGGCCGAAACCGTCGATGCGCTGCTCGCCCGGCTGGCCGGAGGGCCGGGCATCGAAGGGCCGCCGGAGGAGCCGCGGGCCGTCGAGGGGGCGGGCTCGGCCCTGAGTTACACGCGCCTGACGGTCGACGCGCGCGCCGTCGTGCGGGAAGGCGCCGCGCTGGGCCGGGCCGCCGGACGCGCCAACGTGACGCTGGTCGACCTGGCCACGGCGCTCGCCCTGTACGACGGCGGCAACGTGGTCCGGGTGTGGACCGCCCCGCCGGTACCGCCGCCGGAGCCCGCCGCGCCGATCGAGGACGTGACTTCGCTGGCCGGGCCGACCGAGCGGGTGCTCGCGGCGGCCGCGGTGATCGCGCGGGAGGCCGGCTCCGCGTACGTGGGCACCGAGCACTTGCTCGTGGCGCTGATCCGGCACGGCCACTCCGAGGTCGTGACGCTGCTGGCCGAGCGGGGCGGCACCGCCGAGGCCGCCGACGCCCTGCTCGCCGAGCTGGCCGGCGATCCCGGTGTCGAGACGCCGCCGGAGCCCGCCCCGGGCATACCGCTCGCAGCCTGGCGGTCGGCGCTGCGCCCGGTATCGCGACGGTGGGGGATCGTCAGCCTGGCCGTCCTGATCACGCTCCTCGTGATCGTGGTGGTGTGCGTCC
Source organism: Dactylosporangium salmoneum (assembly GCF_039532525.1). NCBI lineage: Bacteria > Bacillati > Actinomycetota > Actinomycetes > Micromonosporales > Micromonosporaceae > Dactylosporangium > Dactylosporangium salmoneum. The sequence continues at coordinate 220,769 of NZ_BAAARV010000005.1, read as the reverse complement.
TCGGCCCCATCTTCGGCCCGTGATCACAGCCGGAGCCTCGACGGACCGGGGCCGCCTTCGTGTGGAAGGCGGCCCCGGTTTTGTACTGCGGTCGGATCAGCCGACGACCTTCCACGGGCCATTCGGCTTGCCGGGGACCTGGTTGCGGGTCCACCACTGGGCGACGTACTTCTTGCCCTGGTACACGACGGTGTCACCGGTGTCGAAGACGCGCGACGCGGTCCAGACGGCGGTGCCGTCAGCGGCGGTCGCCATCTCCTGCCACGGGCCGTAGGGGTCGCCCGGGGTCTGGTTCTGGGTCCACCAGAGTGCCTGCCACGTGGAGCCCTTGTAGGAGACCTTGTCGCCGGTGTTGTACACCTTCGAGGCGCTCCAGGCCGGCACGGGCGGCGTCACCGGCGCGTTGAGCCCCACGACGACCGGGTTGTGGTCCGACGCGGAGAACGGCTCGCCGGCGTTGAACAGCAGCGTGGCGTTGTAGTTGTAGCGGCTGTAGCCGTAGGCCACCGCCTCCTGGGCGTTGATCTGCCACACGTCCGCCCCGGTGACCAGCGCGCGTGCGGCCGCGTTGGCCAGCACGTGGTCGAGCGAGCCCTGCAGACCGTTGTAGCCGTACGTGTACTCCGACGGGGAGAGCGTGGAGCCCAGGTCGGTGTAGCCCTTGTCGTACAGCACCCGCATCGGGTCCTCGTGCGTGTAGGCGTTGAAGTCGCCGAGCAGGAAGATCCGGTCCGTGCCCAGGCCCGCCGCCACCTGCGCGGCGAAGGCGGTCGTGTCCTGCGCCTCGCGAACCCGGGTCGCGTTGTACGAACCCTGGTTCACCGCCGGCGAGGACGTGTCCTCGGTGTCGCCGTCGTACAGCGGGGTCCCGCTGCCCTTCGACTTCCAGTGGTTGGCGACGACCAGGAACGCGTCGGCGTCGGTCGCGCCGACCTTCTTGAAGGCCTGCGCCAGCGGCTGGCGAGCGATCGAGAACGGCTGGCCGGGGCCCGAGTCACCGGTGAGCACCACCGACGACCCGACGAGCGCGACATCCGCCGGCTTGTAGATGAACGCCGTACGGATCACGTCCTGCTGGGCGAGCGGCGGCAGCTTGTCGTCGGCCGGGGAGGGCACGTACGCCCACACGTTCGAGCCGGCGGCGGCGTTGAGCGCCTCGACGAGGCCGGCGAGCGCGGTGTCCCGCGGCTGGCCGAACTTCGCGGAGTTCTCGACCTCCTCCAGCGACACGACGCTGGCGCCGAGCCGGTTGATGCCGGTGACGATCTTCGCCTGCTGCCGCTGGAAGTTGGCGTCGTTCGCGGCGCCGCGTGGGCCGGCGCTGTTGCCGGGGCCGCTGCAGGTCTTCACGGTGATGCGGTTGCCGGCCCGGTCGGTGTAGTAGGTGCAGGTGCCCAGGCCCTTGGCGACGTACGCCTCCCCGGTCAACGGGAAGTAGTTCTGGACGTTGAACGTCGCCAGGTGGACGTTCCCACCGACGGCGGCCGGCTGCTGGTTCAGGGCCCGGGTGTCGCTGAAGGTCGCGACCTCGTGGCCGTCGTCGGTCACCTGCTGGGTCGGCTGGAGGTTCCACAGCGAGAACCGGTAGTCGAGGATCAGCGGCTGGTGGAAGGTGACCTTCGAGCCGACGCGGACGGGGTTGCTCTGCGTGAGCCACGGCAGCGGCACGCCGGTGTACGTGCTGCCGCTGTAGTTCCAGCTCGAGCCGTCGTCCAGGGTCACCGTCCGGGCGGCGTTGTCGGCGACAACGGCCTGCGCCTCGGCGCTTCCGGCGGGGCCGACGTCGGTGGGCTGACGCAGCGGGCCGTTACCCGCGGCGAGGGTGAAGGAGCCGTACCAGTTGGCGTTGTAGTTGTCCGCGACGGTGAAGTCGCCCTGGGGCGCGATCAGCTCGCCCTCGTGCGCCTCCTTCTGCGCAGCCGTCGCGAGGCTGGACCACGGGATCATGAGAGGCTTGACGGGGGCCAGCGCCGTGGCGAGCTTCGTGACCGTCGGGAAGGTGATCTCGGTCTCGCCCTGGTACTCGGCGACAGTCCCGGTGACCTGGACGCTCTCGCCGATGCTGACCTGGCCGGCCGAGGCCGCGCCGAACACGAAGATCGCGTCGGAGGCGCCCGGCGTGGTGTCTTCCGCCTCGGTACCGCCGGCGCCGCCGGTCTCCATGAAGAAGCCGTTGAACCCGCCGGTGGTGTAGACGGCGGTCACGATGCCTTCGGTCGTGACGGTCTTGTCGACGTACGGCGACGTGTCGGTGTTCGTGCCCTGGATCTCGGCGATCGGCAGGACCTTCGTCTCGGACGCGACGTTGAAGTCGAAGGACGCCGAGTCGCTCGCCCCGGTCGAGTCGGTCGCGGTGACCGTGACCGAGGAGATGGCGGCCGCGGTCGGCGTGCCCGAGACGACGCCGGCCGAGGAGATCGACAGGCCCGTGGGCAGCCCGGTGGCCGTCCAGGTGTACGGCGCGGTGCCGCCCGAGACGCTGAGGGTCAACGGCGCGATCGGGGCGCCGACCGCCGCGTTCTGGGTGCCGGGGTTCGTCACCGTGACGGCCGCCGTGCCGCCGTCGGACGCCGCGTTCTGCGGCGTCGGGGTGGCGACGCGGAAGTCGGCAGCGTTGCTGTCCGTGTCCTTACCGGCCGCGTCACGCTGGTAGCTCAGGACGACCGAGTTGCCGGTCGCGGCGGTTCCCTCCGGGGAGTTGCTGGTCCCCCAGCCGATCTTGTCGATGACCGTGACGTCGGTGGGGAGCACGCCCGAGGTGCTGGCCGCGATGAAGAGCGTGCCACCGCCCGCGCCCGGGTTGATGCTGCCGCCGGTGTTCAGGTCAGGCGCGGGCAGCGATTCGCCGACGGCGCCGTTGCTGGGCAGCTGGATGAGAAAGTGGCCGTGCGCGGCCACCGTCCCCGACAGCGCGAACACCTGCGCACCGCTCGGCACGACGGTGCTCGTGGGGGCGCGGTACTGCAGGGTGTCGCCGGTGAGCGAGATCGCGCTCGACGTCGGGTTGTAGAGCTCGACGAACTTGTTGATGTAGCTCGCACCGGCCGAGCCACCGTTGACGTACGCCTCGCTGATGACCAGACCCGTGCCGGCCGTATCGGCGGACGCCGGGGCAGCGAACAACGGGCTGGCCAAACCAGCTGCGGACAGGGATAAGGCGAAGGTGACTCGCCCGATGAGCGCACGGGACATGTGCCCGGACCTCCAGGTGGGTGGGGATTCGGCACCGATGTTCTGCGGGCCGACTCACGGACGCTAGGCGTTCGAGATTGACCCATGACCAAATTTGAGTTGAGCGCTGGGTTACGGACCCAGGCAGCTTCGCGGAATTGATCTCAGCCGCGATGACCCCGCGCGGCGATTTGCCCCGTTCGCCCTCGGGAATCCGCTTGGGCGCCGCCCGAAAACGCAAAGGGGGCTGGCGCCGTAGCGCCAGCCCCCTGCTTACCGCTCGCGATCTCAGCCGGTGAACGTGGCCGTGATCTGGGTGAACTGCCAGTTGTTCTGCGCGATGCCGCTGCAGTTGGACACCACGCCGCCGCCCGCGCACGGCCGGTCACGGTTGACCGACCAGAACGCCAGGCGCGCCAGGTGGTGGGACTGGGCGTAGTCGCGGATCTGCTGCCAGTACGCGACCGAGGTCAGCTCCTGCTGGTCGGACAGGCCGTTCATGCCGGAGATGCCCATGTGCCGGTACGCGGTGTCGTCGCTCCACCCGAACGCCGACTTCAGCATCGTCTTGAGCCCCTCGGAGGCGCTGACGGTGCTGTTGTACATGTTCGCGCCGCCGCCGAAGTCGAACGGCATGATGGTGAAGACGTCGATGTTCGCGCCGGTCGACGCGGCGCGGCTGATGAGCTGCTGCGCGTAGTAGCCCGGGCCGGTGGTGGCCGTGCCGAAGGTGACGATGACCTTCAGGTTCGGGTTGTTCTGCTTGACGATCTTCAGCGCGTCGACGATCCGGTTGCGCACGGTGTCGTTCTCGAACTCATCGGTGTTCTCGATGTCGATGTCGATCGCCTTGAGGCTGTACGTGTTGATGACCGTCTGGTACGCGTTGGCGAGGGCCTGCGGGGTGGAGCAGTTCGGGCCGAGCTTGTTGCCGCTCCAGCCGCCGAACGACGGGATTACGTCGCCGCCGCCCGCGCGGACCTGGTTGATGACGGTCTGGTCGACGCCGCCGGTGAGCGACCGGCTGCCGTCCCACGCCGGCGTGCAGCCGCCGCTGGAGAGGACGAACGCGAGCGTGAACCACTTGATGCCGGTCGCCGACTGGACGGTCTGCGGGTTCGGCGGGTCGCCCCACTGGTAGAGGTACGGCGCGGCGGCGAAACCGGCCGGCGGGTTGGTGGTGCCGCCGGTCGTCGTGGCGGTGACGCTGTTCGACGCCCCCGACTCACCTTGGGCGTTGTACGCCTTGACCGTGTACGTGTGCGTGGATCCCGCGGTCAGGCTGGAGATCGTCGTGCTGGTCCCGGTGACCGTGGCCTTCACCGTGGTGCCCTCGTAGACGCGGTACCCGGTCACGGTGCCCGTCGAGGCGTTCCACGCCAGCGCGAGGCTGGTGTCGGTGGTGGCGGTGACCCGCAGGTTGCCCGGCGCGGACGGAACGCCCGACGGAGTGGTCGGCGGCGGGGTGGTCGGGCCGCCGCCTCCGGTGCACGCGCCGAGGTCGGTCCACAGCGACGGCGTGGTGGAGGGGGTCCAGCCGGCGCCCACATACGCGGTGTGCGTCTGCAGGGCCTGGTAGGTGTGACCCTGGTACGTGACCTGGGTGCCAACTGTGTAGGTGTTGCCTTCTGCCCAGGCCGGGGCGGTGCAGGCGGCCTGGACGGCGGCGGTGCCGGCCTGCGCCTGGAGGGTGGGCACGAGGGCCATGGTCGTCACGATGGTCAGTGCCGCGCCCGCTGCTAGGGCGAATGTACGACGTCGAGATCTCATTGAACTCCTCACCATCGATGGATCGATGGTGAGGTAGGCTATCAGTTAACATTATTAAATGTAAGAGTCGGCAACCTTAGGTCCGTTGTAATAAATTGGGGGGTCGACGCAGCGCCGCTCACCAGCGGCGTGGCCTGGCGTTACGTGCGACGGCGGGCCGGGCGGAGCGCCCGGCCCACCGCGGTCCAGCGGGCGGAACTCAGAACGAGGCGTAGACCCGCGCGAGGAGCGTGAAGTCGCTGCTGTTGGGACTGGGGAACTCGTACTCACCCTGGATCATGCAGCTCTGGGTGCTCACCGCGGTGTTGTGCCCCATGCCGAGGGCGTGCCCGGTCTCGTGGCAGGTGAACTTCTTGCGCAGCGCCGCGCTGTAGTTGGCGTAGTAGTTGTTGAGCGTGATGTTGACCAGGCCGTCGAAGAAGACGTAGTTGGAGTCGAACCGCATGCTGGTCGAGCCGAACTCGCCGTTGGCGCCGTAGTTGTTCTCCGACACCTGCACGCAGTGGACTCCGGCGGTGGTCGGGCACGAGTGGGTGTAGTGCGAGTCCACGCCGTGCGCCTGGTCCCACACCGGCACGACCTGGCTCACCGGGTACGACGAGCCGGTGTAGTCGACGAAGTAGACCTGCGGGTGGCCGAAGCCGTTGCGGGCCCAGTGCACCGGGGGACAGCTCCAGGTCGCCGAGTAGTTGAGGTTGCACAGGTCGTCCGGCGGCGACGCGGCCAGGCTCTTCGGTGCCGGGGCGGGTGCCTTCAGGCCGGGCGTGCCCTTCGCCTTGAGCTTCTGGTAGAGCTGATCGGTGGTGACGCCCGGCGCCGGCACGTGGATGGTTACCTCGGTCGCGCCATCGGGAAGCTTTACCTCCGTGATGACGTCCTCGGCGTCGACGACCGCGGCGGGCGCCGCCGTGGCAGGTGCCGCCGCCGCGTCGGCCGGGGTGCCACCGGCGAGCACGGCGGCGACGACCAGGACACCGGCGACGGACAGCCGGCGAACGGGCAGGATGGATCGAGACATGAGCCTGTTCCCCCGAGTTGGATGTAGATAGACGAGCGTGAGCGCTGCCCATCATCCAGAACATCGGCCCGCGGCGCTGTCCCTCCGGGACCCGGGGCCGGTCGCTCAGTCGCAGCCCTCCCGCTGCCCGGTCTGCGGCCGGAACGTGACGTGCAACCCCTCGGCCGGGCCGTCGAACCGGGCCTCGCCGGGGGCGACCAGCGTCATGGTGCCCTGCACGTAGTTCAGGCCGCGGTAGATCGTCTTGGGGCGATAGTTCGGCTGGACCGGGTCGGCCTGCCACAACGCCCCGCTGAACTCGGCGTACTGGATGCCGCAGTGGACGAACAGGTCGAACGGGTACGGCGTGCCGATCTCCGCCTGCTTCGGGCCGCGCTCGATGCCGTCGCCGCCGCTGTCGTGCACCACCGGGAGCCGGGACGGATCGGTGCTCGGCGTGTGCGAGCCGGCCGCCGCGGGCTGCCCGCCGCCCCCGGCCGGGGACGCCAGCCGGTTCAGCACCGGGACCGCGGCGACGGCGAGGACGGCCACCCCGGCCAACGTCACGGTCACCCGGCGACGGCGCCGCAGGGCGCGGCCGGCCCGGACCGCCGCGGCCGCGGGCGGCGCCGGCACAGGGTCGACGACCAGGGCGTGCAGCCCACGCCTGAGGCGCTGCTCGGCTGACTCGTTCATCGTCTCTCCATCGGGTTGTCCTGCCCCAGTTCGGGAGTGAGCCGGAGATGGGCCAGCGCCCGGGAGGTCGTGCTGAGCACCGTGCCCTGGCTGCAGCCCATGACCGCGGCGGTCTGCTCGACCGACAGATCGTCGTAGTAGCGCAGCACCACGATGGCGCGCTGCCGCGGGGTCAGCCGGATGAGGGCCCGGTGCAGCGCGTCGGCGAGCGCCACCGTGTCCATGGCCTCGGTCCCGCCGTGCCGCTCCGGCAGCACGTCGTGCGGCAGTTCGTGCCGCCACATCCGCCGGTACCAGGTGCAGTGGGTGTTGACCATGACCCGGCGGGCGTACCCGACCGGCGACTCCCACGTGTCCGACCGGCCCCACCTGGCGTAGACCTTCGCCAGGGTCGTCTGCAGTAGGTCCTGCGCCAGATGCCAGTCCCCGGTCAGCAACCGTGCGGTCTTGAGCAACGACGGGCTCACCGCGGTCGCGAACCGCTCGAACTCGTCATCGGTCGATGCCATGGCCTCCCCAACCGCCCGGCGGCATGCCGGCCTCATCTGCAGGACCACTTGAGGTGCCGCCGGCATTGCGCCACCCGGCATCAATTTTCAGCGGCGACGGTAGCTGGCCGAGGCCCGGCGCTCGCGGCAAGGGCGGCTGGTAGCGGGGCGGGTTTCGCGTCGGGTGCGGGTCGGGTGCGAAGGAGCGCGCACCGCCTGACATCGCGTCGGGTGGTTGGGCGCATCCGGTGGCCGGGCGGCCGGATCCGGTTCACGGCCCGTGATTTTGCGGCCGCGACGGGTCATCGTTGATCACGCGCCGCCCCGGAGTTCAGCGGCGGGAATGGAGAATCCCATGCCTAGATCTGCTTTGCGGCGGCGGGCGGCGGCAGGACGCCGAATCATGGCGGCCGTCGCGGCCATGGCCGCTGCGGTCGCCGGACTCGGCGTGGCCGCGGCACCGCCGCACCACGCCATCAGCGACGGCGGTTGGGCGTCGAGCGCCTGGCTCGGCAGCAGCACCGGCACCGGCGGCACGACGCTCGCCGCGGTGCGCGCGGCCATCAACGCCTCCACGGGCGCGGCGGCCGGGCTGACCGGCCAGGGCGTCGGGGTCGCGCTCATCGACACCGGCGTCGCGCCCGTCGACGGGCTGCCGGCCAGCCAGATCGTCAACGGGCCCGACCTGTCGTTCGAGTCGCAGGACCCCAACCTGCGGTACCTCGACACGTACGGGCACGGCACGCACATGGCCGGCATCATCGTCGGCAACGACCCGAGCACCGGCACGGTCGGGCTCGCGCCCAAGGCCAAGCTGACGTCGATCAAGGTCGGCACGTCCAACGGCGCGGTCGACGTGTCGCAGATGATCGCGGCGATCGACTGGGTCGTGGCGCACCGCAACGACGATCCGGCGAACCCGATCCGGGTCATCAACCTGTCGTACGGCACCGGCGGCACGCCGAACTCGTGGACCGACCCGGTGCAGTTCGCGGTCGAGCAGGCCTGGATGAAGGGCATCGTGGTCGTGGCCGCGGCCGGCAACGAGGGCAACAGTGACCTCGTCGTCAGCGACCCGGCCAGCGACCCGGCGGTCATCGCGGTCGCCGCCGGCACGACGAAGGGCACGGCGAGCGTCGCCGACGACGACTTCGCCTCGTTCGCCACGATCGGCGGCAACAACCGCAGCGTCGACCTCATCGCCCCCGGTGAGTCGATCGTGTCGCTGGCCGACCCTGGGTCCAATGTGGACCTGACGTACCCGTCGGCGAAGGTCGGCACGACGCTGCTGCGCGGCAGCGGCAGCTCGCAGGCGGCGGCGGTCACCTCGGCGGCGATCGCGCTGCTGCTGCAGGCCCGCCCGACGCTGACCCCGGACCAGGTCAAGACGGTGCTGACCCAGTCGTCCAGCTTCGTCTCCGGCCTGGCCATGACCCGCAACATCCGCGAGCTCAACCTCAACGGGGCGATCGCCTCGCAGAGCCTGTGGACGGCCGGCTGGAACCACTCGACGGGCACCGGCAAGCTCGACGACGCCCGCGGCGCCAGCCGGGTGGTGCGCGACAACGTGGCCCTCAGCGGCGACAACACCGTCTGGGGCCCGATCAGCACGACCGCGTGGGCCCCGCGCAGCGCCGCGGCGACGGCCTGGTCCGGCGGCACCTGGATGGGCTACAAGGTCGCCGGCGACGCCTGGACCGGCTCGTCGTGGGCGTCGAAGACCTGGGCCGCCGCGTCCTGGTCCGGCGCGCCGTGGAACGGCGCCTCGACGTGGACCGACCCCGACTGGTCGGGCCACTACTGGTCGGGTCACTACTGGTCCGGGCATTACTGGTCCGGGCACTACTGGTCCAGCGACGACTGGTCGACCGCGTCCTGGGAGTAACGAAACCAAACCTTGTGCCGGGCCGGCGACGGTCCGGCACAAGGTTTTTTTTACTGGTTCCGGGCCTGGGCGAGCAGCGCGGCGGCCTCGACAGGGGTCGGCAGGCCCTCCGTGTCGCCCGGGGTGGCCACCACGCCCGCCGCGAACCGGGAGCCCAGCCACGCCGCGCCGCGCGGGCCCGCGCCCGACAGCCGGGCGGCCAGGTAGCCGCCGGCGAAGGCGTCGCCCGCGCCGACCGGGTCCACGACCGTGGTCGCGGACGTGGGTAGGTGGGCCGGGCGGTGGGCCGCGTCGGCGTGGTAGCAGCCGTCCGGGCCGGCCTTCAGGACCACCTCCCGCACGCCGGCGGCGCGGGCCCGTTCGAAGACCGAAGGCGGGTCGGCGGTGCCGAACAGGGGACCGGCCTCGTCCAGGCCCAGCAGGAGGTACTCCACGTGCGGCAGCAGCGCGCGGAGCAGGTCGTCGACCGGGGGCAGGCCGGGGCGAAGGTTCGGGTCCAGGGCCACGGCGATGCCGGCGGCGGGTGCCTCGCGGGCAAGGCGGGCCACCGCGGCGCGCGGGCCGGGGCCCAGCGCGGCGGTCAGGCCGGAGACGGTCACGATCCGGGGCCGGACGGACAGCACCCGGTCGACCTCGGTGTCGGAGATGACCGAGGCGGCCGAGCCCGCGCGGTAGTAGTGCACCCGGCGCGCGCCGTCGGGGCGGACGTCCTTGAAGAAGACCGCGGTGGGGTGGGACGGGTCGACGTCGACCAGTGAGGCGTCGACGCCGAGGCGCTCGGCCGCGGCCAGGACGCGGCGGCCGAACGGGTCGTCGCCGACGCGGCTGCAGAAGGAGGCGCGCAGGCCGGCCCGGGCCGCGGCGGCGAGCAGGTTGAGCTCGGCCCCGGCCACGTGCACCGAGGCGGCCTCCGTGTCGGCCAGTGGGCGGCCGTCGGCGGGCTGGAAGAGCACCATCGCCTCACCGAGGCCGACGATGTCGGCGGTCATGACGGCAGCCAGGGAGCTCGCAGGCCAGCGGCGGTCGCGATGGACAGGCCGGCGATGTCGGCGGTCATGACGGCAGCCAGGGAGCTTGCAGGCCGGCGGCGGTCGCGATGGACAGGCCGGCGATGTCGGCGGTCATGACGGCAGCCAGCGGGCCCGCAGGTCGGGGCGCAGGTAGGCGGCGGGAGACGTGATGGACAGGCCGCCGTCGACCGGCAGGCACACGCCGGTGATGAAGCCGGCGCCCGGGGAGGCCAGGAACGCGACCGCCGCGGCGACCTCCTCCGGCGTGCCGACCCGCCCCAGCGGGTACCCCTCCGTCACGTTCGGCAGGTCGGCGCCGCCGATCATGCCGGGCGCCACGGCGTTGACGCGCACCCCGCGCGGGCCGTATTCGAGGGCGAGCTGGCGGACCAGCCCGTCCAGGCCCGCCTTGGCCGCGGCGTACCCGGGCAGGCCCGGGGCGGCCAGGAAGCTGTTCACCGACGTGACGGCCACGATGGAGCCGCCGCGGGGGAGGTACCGCAACGCCGCGCGACACGCGTAGAACGCGCCCGACAGGGTCACGTCGATGGCCGCCCGCCACTGCTCGTCGGTCTGCTCAAGGGCCGGGGCGACGGGCATCACGGCGGCGGCCAGCACCAGCACGTCCAGGCCGCCGAGGGCGTCGGCCGTGCGGGTGACCGCCTCGGTGGCGCCCGCGCTGGTGGCGCAGTCGAGCGTCCAGTGCGCGGCGAAGGCGTCGCCGGACGGGGGCTCCAGGGCCACGCCCGCGACCCGGTCGCCCTGGTCGGCGAAGGCGCGGGCGATGGCCAGCCCGATCGGGGAGGTCGAGCCGAGGACCAGGACGGAACGGCTCATATGCCCAGGTCCGAGAGCACGAGGTCGAGCGCGGCCAGGGTGCCGGGGTCGGCGTCGGTAGCCGGCGGGCGGACCGTGGTCGAGGCGATGACGCCGCGGCGGTGCAGCACGTGCTTGTGGATCGACCAGGCGATGCCGGGCTGCAGGCCGAAGCGGATCAGCGGCAGGAGCCGGTTGAACGCGGCCCGGGCGGCGCCGTGATCGCCCTCGTCGACCAGGGCGAGCACCGCCCCGAGCAGGTCCGGGAACTCCGACGCCGGCATCGTGCCGACCGCCCCCCGCGCGTACTCCTCCAGCACGAACAGCGCGTTCTGCCCGCTGAGGACCCGGAAGCCGTCCGGCGCCGCGTCGGCGACGGCCCCGACCTTCGGCGCGGTCGGCTGGGTCTCCACCTTCACCGAGTCGACGCCGGCGAGCTTGGACAGTTCCAGGATCAGCGGTACGGGAATGTTGACCCCGGTCGAGCCGGGCGCGTCCTGCACCATCACCGACAGCCCGCCCTCGGCGGCGACGGTGCCGTAGAAGTCGACGATCTGCGACGGGGACGGCTTGACCATGAACGGCGGGATGACCATGCCAACGCTGGCCCCGGCCTCGGCGGCGGCGAGGCTCTGCTCGACGGCGTCGCGGGTGCCGGTCGCGGAGATGCCGGCGACGACCGGCCGGTCGGGGCCGGCGGCCTCGGTCACCACGGCGAGGATCTGCCGGCGCTCGGCGGCGGTCAGGGTGAAGCCCTCGCTCGCGAAGCCGAAGACCGCCAGGCCGGCGACGCCGTGCCCGATCGAGAAGTCGGCCAGGCGGCGCAGGCTGTCGAGGTCGAGCGACCCGTCGGGGTGGAACGGGGTGGCGAGCACGGGGATCAGCCCGCGCACGTCGGTGGAGCGGCTCACGAGGACTCCTCAAGGGCGGCGAGATCCACGTCGACGCCCAGGCCGGGCGCGGACGGGAGAGGGAAGGCAACCGGCCCGCCGGACAGCGGCCGGGTCAGGATGCGGTTGGCGACCGGGAACGGGCCCGGCTGGAACTCGAAGACCGGCATCAGCTCGATGGCGGCGGCGACGTGCAGGCCGGCGGCGAGGACTACGCCGAGGCCGACCGAGTGGTGCGGGGCCACCGGCACGTGGTGCGCGGCGGCGAGCTCGGCGATCGCCATCGCCTCCGTGATGCCGGTCCGGCCGACGTCGGGCTGGGCGAGGTCGAGCGCTCGGGCGCGCAGCCACTGCTGGAACTCGTAGCGGTTGCGAAGCATCTCGCCGACCGCGATCGGGGTGACGAGCGCGGCGGCCAGCTCGCGGTGGCCCTCCACGTCCTCGGGCACGAGCGGTGCCTCGAGGAACCAGGCCCCGCGCTCGTCGAGGGCCCGGCCGAGGCGCAGCGCATCGGCCAGATCGTAGGCCCAGTGCGCGTCGACGGCGACCCGCAGCCCGGCGGCGGCGACGGCGTCGTAGGCGGCCAGGTCGGCCCGCACGCCCCGGCCGAGGTGCAGCTTGACCGAGGTGACGCCCTTGGCCGCCCACTCGCGGGCCAGCTCCGCCCGCTCGTCGTCGGTGTTGACCGGCAGGCCGGAGACGTACGTCGGCACGCTCTCCCGGAAGGCCCCGCCGAGCAGGGCGTGCACCGGTAGCCCGGCGGCCTTGCCGGCCAGGTCCCACAGCGCGATGTCGACCGCGGCCAGCGCGTCGGCCTGGTGGCCGACCAGGTGCCCGCGCTCGCGCATGAGCCCGGTCAGGGTGGCCCACAGCGGCCGGACCCGGGTCGGGTCGGCGCCGAGCAGGGCCGGGGTGAGCAGCCTCTCGACGATCGCGGCCGGCACCTCGGGGGCCACCGGTGCCAGCGCCTCGCCCCAGCCGACCGTGCCGTCGTCGCAGGTGAGCCGCACGATCAGGGTCTCGAAGCGGTCGGAGTAGAGGCTGCGCCAGGGCGGGCGCACGTAGTACTCGGCGCCGGGCGCGGGCCGGGTGGCCGCGCCCAGGTACACGTCCGGGCCGCGCAGCTTCACGGGGTACGCGGCCACATCAACGATCTTCACACAGAACCTCCGCCTAGCGGTTGACCGCTTGCAGTGTGCGGGATAGTTTGCCGCATAACGCAAGAGACTTCCAGAGAGGGACCCGATGGCAGCGGATGTTGGAAGCAACCAGAGCGTCGAGCGGGCGCTCACCGTGCTGCGGGTCTTCACCGCGGGCCGGTCGGAGCTTCGGGTGTCGGACGTGGCCAAGCTCGCCGACCTGGGGCTCTCCACGGCCTCGCGGCTGCTGGCCACCCTCGAGGCGGCCGGGTTCGTCGACCGCGACCCGGTCAGCGGGCTCTACCGCCTGGGGCTCGACACGGTGAGCCTGGCCGGCGCGGTGCTCAACGGCCACCCGGTGCACCGCGAGGCCCGGCAGATCGCGCAGAACCTCGCGGCCGAGCTCGGGCTGGGCGTCAACGTCGCCGTCCGGCGCGAGGCCACCCTGTTCTACCTGCTCAACTTCGAAGGGCGGCAGGCGCCGCGCTCGTTCGTGCTGTCCGGGCAGCGCAACCCGCTGCACGCCACCGGCCTGGGCAAATCCCTGCTGACCGGGTTGAGCGCGGCCGAGCGCCGGGCACTGCTGCCGGCGAGTGGGCTGGTGGCGTACACCCCGAAGACCGTGACGACCCACGAGCAGCTCGACGCGGCCGTCGAGCTGACGCTGAGCCGGGGCTACGGCACCGAGATCGAGGAGCTCGCGCACGGGCGGGCCTGCGTGGCGGCGCCCATCCGCGACGGCTCGGGCGCGGTCGTGGCCGCCCTGTCGGTCTCCGGTCCGCTCTCCGCAATCGACTTGCAGCACCGCGAGGCCGAACTGTCCCGCTGCGTGATCGAGGCGGCCGACTCGATCTCCATCGGCCTGGGGTACGTCGGACCGGCCCATCACATCAGCAGCCTGGAGACGGCGCGATGAGCGCTTGTGCCGGGCATGAACCTCGTGTAAGACTCCCTCGCATGCGGTCGATAGTATACGACGATCGCCTGACCAGGGGAGATGGCGTGGAACGCCTCGAAGGATTCCAGACCAAGGCCGATGTCGTGTACGACCGGCTGCGCGACGCCATCCTCTCCGGCGAGCTGCGCCCGGGCGCCCGGATCAACATCGACGCGCTGTCCCGCTCCCTCGGCATCAGCAAGATCCCGCTGCGCGAGGCGATCCAGCGGCTCACCGGCCAGGGGCTCGTCGTGCAGCCCAACCCGCACGTCGGCGCCCACGTGGCGCCACTGTCGCTGCGCGAGATGCGCGGGGTGTACCTGGCCCGCGGCGCGATGGAGGGCCTGGCCGCCCGGGTCGCCGCCACCACGATCGGCGACGCGGAGCTGGCGGAGCTCTCGGAGCTGCACGAGCGGATGCGCTTCCAGTTCGAGCGCGGCAAGCTCGCCCCGATGTCGGAGCTGAACCGCCAGTTCCACACCGGCATCGCCACCGCTACCCACTACGCGACGCTGCGCGAGATGAGCGACCTCGCGTTGCTGCGCGTGCAGCACTACCGCATCGGCGTGCGCGTCGACCCGGCCTGGGGCCAGGTCATCACCGAGCACGCCGCGATCCTCGACGCGCTGGGCCGTCACGACCCCGACGCCGCCGAGCGGGCCGCCCGCGACCACGTCGAGTGGCAGCTCGGCGTGGAGCTACGGGCCCATCTCGACCCCGACCTCATCGACCTCGACGACGACCACCCCAGCGTCGCCACGAAGGTGGTGGAGCCATGACCACAGACACCCCCGCGCGGCCGGCCCGCCGCGGGCTCTCCGACCGCACATTCGGCTTCCTGCTGACGCTGCCCGCCCTGGCCCTGCTGGCCGCCGTGGTGCTCTATCCGCTGATCGGCGCGCTGAGCACCAGCCTGTTCCGGCAGAGCCTGGTGCTGCCGGGCCGCTCCTTCGTCGGCCTGGACAACTTCCGCTCGGTGCTGTCCCAGAACTTCTGGCCGGTACTGCAGAACACGCTGGTGTTCACGGTCGGCTCGACCGTCGTGCCGGTCCTCATCGGCTTCGCCCTGGCGCTCGCGCTCAACACCCGCATCCGGGGCCGGGCCGTGCTGCGCGGGCTGTTCCTCTTCCCCTGGGTGATCCCCGGCGTGGTCGTCTCGTTCGTCTGGCTGTGGATCTTCAACGCCAACTACGGCCTGCTCAACGGCCTGCTGGTCAGGCTGCACATCGTCAGCGAGCCGATCAGCTGGTTCAGCGAGCCGGGCACCGCGATGGCGGCCGTCATCGTGGCCAAGAGCTGGGCCAGCTTCCCCTGGATCATGGTGATGCTGCTGGCCGGCCTGCAGACGGTCCCGGTCACGCTGCACGAGGCCGCCGCGCTGGACGGCGCCGGGGCCATCGCGCGCTTCTGGCACGTCACGCTGCCGCACCTGCGCGGGATTCTGGGCATCGTCGTACTGCTGGAAGTCATCTGGAACGTCCAGCACTTCGACATGATCTACGTGCTCACCGGCGGCGGACCGGCCGGCTCGACCACCACGTTCGCCGTGGCGGTCTACGACTCCGCCTTCAAGGCCTTCGACCTCGGCAAGGCGAGCGCGCTCGGCGCCCTCTGGCTGGTGCTCATCCTCGGGCTGGTCATCGTCTACGTCCGCCTGACCGAGCGGGGTGAGAAGGCGTGAGCATCCAGCAGCTCGACAAGCCCGTCGCGCAGGCCGAGGAGGCGCCCGCCCCCCGGCGCAAGCCCAGGCGGCCCCGCACCCTCGGCGCGGCCTCGGTCGTGGCCATCATCGGGATCTTCGCCTTCGGGCCGGTCTACTGGGTGCTGGTCACCGCGCTCACCCCGACCCACGACGTGTTCCGCTTCCCGCCGCACTTCTTCCCCGACCACATCACGTTCGAGCACTTCGGCAACCTCGCCGACAATCCCAAGCTCCTGCGGTACCTCCTCAACAGCATCCTGGTGTCGGCCGTCACCGCGGTGCTGACCGTCATCGTCTCGGCCTACACGGGGTACTCGTTCGCCAAGTTCCGCTATCGCGGGCGGCGCGCGCTCATGTACCTCGTGCTCGCCTCGCAGATGTTCCCGCAGGCGGTGCTGCTCATCACGCTGTACCTGGTGTTCAGCGCCGTCGGGATGCGCGACTCCTATCTGGCCCTGATCCTGTCCTTCACCACCTTCACGCTGCCGCTGTGCGTGTGGATGCTCAAGGGCTTCTTCGACACGATCCCCGACGAGCTGCTGGAGGCGGCCAAGGTCGACGGCGCCGGGCAGGGCGCCATCATCCACCGCATCCTGCTGCCGGTGTCGCTGCCGGGCCTGGTCGCCACCGGCCTGTTCGCGTTCATCCGCGGCTGGAACGACTTCATCTTCGCCCTCACGCTCGCCGGGCCGGACAAGCAGACGCTGCCGCCCGGCCTGGTCAACACCTACCTCGGCGAGTTCGAGACGGCGTGGCCCGACCTCATGGCCGCCTCCCTCGTCGTGTCGCTGCCGGTCGTCATCGGCTTCACCGTCCTGCAGCGCTACCTCGTTGCCGGGCTCACCTCCGGCGCCGTAAAAGGCTGACACCCCCCTTGGAGATCCACATGTCGCAACCGATCTCGCGCCGCTCCATGTTGCGGATGCTCGGAATCGGCGCAGGAGCGGCCGCCCTCGCCGCCTGCGCCCCGTCCACCCAGGCCCCCACTCCCGCCGGCACTGAAGGACTCAAGGACGACGGCGTGAAGGAGTTCCCCTTCACCTCGTGGTCGTTCAACGAGGCCGTCACCAAGCAGCCGATGCAGGACCAGATCACGAAGTACCAGTCGGCCAACGCCGGGGTGAAGATCAACACGCCGTCGTACCCCTACAACGACTACCTCAACCAGCTGCTCCTGCAGGTGCAGGGCGGGCAGCTCACCGGCGCCGTGCAGGTCGACGTCGCCTGGCTGGCCACGCTGGCCGCCACCGGCAAGCTGATCGACCTCAAGAGCGTCGCGACCGGTGCCGACTACGCCCCGGCGGCGCTGGCCCTCGGCCAGTCCAACGGCACCCAGTACGGCCTGCCGTGGACCTTCGCCGGCATCGGTCTGATCAGCAACAACGAGCTGCTCACCAAGGCCGGCGTGACGAGCCCGCCCAAGACGATCGAGGAGTTCGAGGCGGCCCTCAACGCGGTCAAGGGCCTCGGCAACGGCATCGTGCCGTGGGCCGGCATGACCAAGGTCGACCAGCTCAAGGACATCATCCCGTGGATGTGGGAGTTCGGCTCCCCGATCGTCCAGGACAACAAGATCGTGATCGGGGACGACGGCAGCGTCGCGGCCCTGACGTGGTACAAGAAGCTCTACGACCAGAAGCTCATCGCGCCCGACGTCAACCGGGTCGACGCCCGCGCGCTCATGTCGCAGGGCAAGACCGCCTTCTACGAGGACGCGATCGGTGGCAAGGCGACGGTCACCAAGTCCTCGCCGGACAAGGACCTCGGCGGCAAGATGGCGCCGGTCGCCCGGCCGGTGAAGGCCTCCGGCGACAAGCCCCGCCACCTCGCCTGGGGCCAGGTCATCGCGGTCATGAACGGCTCGGGCGCGGCCGCCGCGGCCAACTACGCCAAGACGATCACCACCGACCAGGCCTACGCGGTGGAGTACTTCACCAAGACCGGCCTGCCGCCGACCACCAACGCCGGCCTGGCCGACAGCGCGGTGAAGAACGACAAGTTCGCCACCGACTTCACCGCCCAGATCGGCGCCAACTCCAGCGCCAGCCCGTTCTGGATCTACCCGCAGTTCTCCCAGATGGAGAAGGTCCTCGCGGAGGAGGTGCAGTCGATCCTGATTGGCAAGAAGCAGGTCAAGGAGGCGCTCACCTCGGCCCGTGACCGGATGAACGACCTGATCAAGTAGGGGACTCTCCCGTGAAGCTCACCATCGCGTCTGTCGAGGCCATCGCGCTGTCCGCGCCGTTCGAGCGGGTGTACGGCAGCCTCGACGCGGTCCCGGAGTGGCTGCTCACTCCCGCCTCCAGCCACCGGGTGCTGCCCCGGCTGGGGCAGTTCACCACGCTCGTGCGGATCCGTACGACCGACGGGCTGGAGGGGATCGGCGAGGCGTACGGGCTGCCCGAGCCGCGCGTCACCGCCACCATCATCGGCAACCTGCTCGCGCCGATGCTGATCGGCCGGGACGCCGGCGCCTCCGAGGCGCTGTGGGAGCTCATGTTCGGCGCCCAGGCCGGTGCCGGGCGGGTCGGCGGCTTCTACCTCGAGGCGATCAGCGGCATCGACCTGGCGCTGTGGGACCTGCGGGGCAAGGCCGCCGGGCTGCCCGTGCACCGGCTGCTCGGCGGGCCGGTCCGCGAGAGCGTGCCGGTCTACGCGAGCCCCATCCCGTTCCTGCCAACGGTCGAGGAGTCGGCCGAGCGCGCGGAGGCCTTCGTCGCCCAGGGCTTCCGCGCGGTGAAGCTCAAGCTGGGCCGGGGCGAGGCGACCGACCTCGCCCACGCCGAGGCGGTGGTGGCGGCGCTGGCCGGCCGGGCGGCGCTGCACGTCGACCTCAACTGCGCCTACGACGTCAAGACCGCCGTGCGGCTCGGGCTCGCGCTGGAGCCGCTCGGCGTGCGCTGGCTGGAGGAGCCGCTCGCCACGGACGACGTGGCGGGGCTGGCCGAGGTGCGCGCCGGCGTGCGCATCCCGGTCGTCACGGGGGAGAGCGAGTTCATCCGGTACGGCTACCGCGACTTCCTGCTGCAGCGGGCCGTCGACGTGGTCATGCCCAACCTCACCCGGGCCGGCGGCATCACCGAGGCCCGCCGGATCGCGGCGCTGTGCGACGCCTTTCACGTCGCCGTCTCCCCGCACGGGGTCGGCTCGGCGGTGGGGCTGGCGGCCGCGCTGCAGTTCGCCGCGGCCACCCCGAACGTGCCCATCTACGAGTACAACCGGCTGCCGAACCCGCTGCGCGACGACCTGCCGGCCACCCGTCCGTCCCTTGTGGATGGTGCGCTGGTCGTGCCGGCCGAGCCGGGGCTGGGCGTCACGCTCGACGAGGAGCTGATCGCCCAGTACGAGGTCTTCCGTGCCTGACATCGCGGTCGTCACGGGCGCGGCCGGCGGGATCGGCTCGGCCGTCGCCGACCGGCTGCGCGCCGACGGCTACACCGTCGTCGGCCTCGACCTCGCCGGGTCCGATGTGGACTGTGACGTCACGTCGGAGCCGTCCGTGGCCGCGGCCCTGGCACAACGGCAGGTCGGCGTGCTGGTCACGTGCGCCGGGGTCACCACCGGGGCGAAGGCGCACGAGACCACCCTCGCCGACTGGCACACCGTCATCGACACCAACCTCACGTCCGCCTTCCTCTGCGCCAAGCACGCCCTGCCCGGCATGATCGCGGCCGGGCGCGGCGTGATCGTCACCATCGGCTCCGTCCACGGCCACGTGTTCGCCCCCGGCCTGCCCGCCTACGCCGCCGCCAAGGCGGGGCTGGCCGCCTTCACCCGCCAGCTCGCCGTCGACTACGGGCCGGCCGGGATCCGCGCGGTGTCGATCGCGCCCGGCTGGATCCGCACCCCCGCCACCACCGCCCGGCTCGCCGGCGACGACGACACGCTCCGGCAGCGCGAGGCGCACCCACTCGGGCGCCTCGGCGAGCCGGCCGACGTCGCCGCCGCGGTGTCCTACGCCGTCTCCGACGGCGCGGCCCTGCTCACCGGCACCGAGATCGTGCTGGACGGGGGCGCGACGGCGGTGCAGGCGGCCGCCCTGCTGCGCCCCGGACCCCGCCAGGCCCTGGGGCTGCCCCCGCTCTCGTAATCGTCAGGAGACCTCCGCCATGGCTCTGACCAGAAGAACCGCCCTCGGGATCGCGGCCGGCGCCGTCGTCGGCGCCTCGGCCTACCCGCGCCCGGCGAGCGCCGCCGCGGCCGACTACGTGATCCGGCACGACCAGCCCCGCCAGACCATCCTCGGCCTCGGGGTCGAGATCCAGTCCGACTCGATCGGCTCGGGCAACAACGGCCTGCCGACCGCCACCACCTCGGTGCCGCACGACCTCGTGGCGACCGAGCGCACCCGGATGTACCGCGACCTGCTGAAGATCCGCGACGACCGGGGCTTCCGCTACCTGCGCCTGGCCCTCGGGCTGTACCTGCGCGGCCTCGACACCGCCCAGAAGCAGATCGTGGGCCGCTGGTCGACCCAGCTGAGCGAGCTGGCCGAGCTGGTCTCGCAGTCGGCGATCGAGGGCGTCTCGGCCGAGTACTGGTCGCCGGCGCCGGGCTGGAAGAGCAACGGCAGCTACATCGGCGGCAGCATCGCCTCCACCGACCCGGGCTGGCTCGACCAGTTCGGCGACGCGATCGTGCGCGACCTGCAGTACCTGCGCGACAACGGCCTGCCGGTGAAGATGTTCAGCCTGCAGAACGAGCCGAGCGTGGCCGGGGTGGCCTACTCCTGCTGCGGGTACAGCAACGACCAGTACTACAAGGCGTTCAAGGCGATCGCGCCGAAGGTCCGGGCCGCCTTCCCCGACGTGTTCATCCACGCCGACGCCGACAACGGCCAGCGGGGCCGCGGCGGGGCGCTCATCCGGGGCGACGCCACCGCGCTGTCCTATGTGGACGGATGGTCGTTCCACCGCATCGGCTCCGACAGCAACGACCAGCTGCAGAACAACTACACCAGCGACGCGGCGGGCAAGCCGGTCTTCTCCAACGAGTTCGAGTACCAGGTGCCGACCAGCGACTGGAAGATGGTCAACACCGCCCAGTCGATCATGAACTGGATGACCTTCCAGAACTCGCCGACCTGGTTCTGGCTGCACGCGCTCAAGCCGACGTACAACGCCGAGTCCTCGGGCTACTCGCTCGGCTACTGGCGGCCGTACGACGACAACGACTACACGAAGTTCCCGAACATCGCCCAGGGGCACTGGGACTACAACCCGCAGAACTTCAACGGCGTGCACGGGTTCGTGAAGTACCTGCCGTGGAACTCGGTGCGCTACGCGGTCGACGAGGGCACGGTGCGTACCGAGCAGCGGATCATGGCGTGGAAGACGCCGCAGGGCAAGCTCGTGTTCGCCTTCACCAACCGCAGCACGTCGAGCGTGACGTACACCGTCGACACCGGCTCCACGCGGGCGTTCCAGGGGCAGCAGTACACGCCCACGTCGCGCAACGCCAACCTGGCCGACAAGACCGGGCCGGTGCTGACGCTGTCGCTGCCACCCACCTCCATTCAATTCTGGATCGAGCGACTGTGAACTCTTTCGACACGCTGCTGTCCGGCCGTCCCCTCGTCGCCATCCTGCGCGGAGTCCCGGCACCGACGGCGGTCGCGCTCGCGACCGCCGTGTGGGACTCCGGCCTCGGCGTGGTCGAGGTGCCCATCCAGACCCCGGCGGCGGTCGAGTGCCTGCGGGCGGTCGCCGCGGCCGGGGCGGAGCGCGGCGCGCTCGTCGGCGCCGGCACGGTGGTGACGGCCGAGCAGGTGGCGGTCGCGGCCGCGGCGGGTGCGGTGTTCACCGTCGCGCCGGGCCTGGACGCCGAGGTCGTCGCGGCCAGCCGCGCGGCCGGGCTGCCGCACCTGCCCGGGGTCGCCACCCCGACCGAGGTGCACCACGCGCTGAAGGCCGGGTGCACCTGGCTGAAGGCGTTCCCGGCCGGGTCGCTGGGCCCCGGCTGGATCCGCGAGCTGCGCGGGCCGTTCCCCGACGCGAAGTTCGTGGCCACGGGCGGCATCGGCGCGGACAACGCCCGCGACTACCTCGACGCGGGGGCCCTAGCCCTCGGGGTCGGCGGCTCGGTCACCCGGCCGGGCGGCCTCGAGGCGCTGCTCGACGCGCTCCGGCAATGAACCACCCGATCTCATGAGCCTTCGGCTGTACTACGGGAGGAACTGATGCGCCGCGCACTCACCCTGACGCTGGCCGCCGCTGTTCTGGTGACGGTTCCCGGCGTCCCCGCCCACGCCGACCCGACCGGCACCGGCTGGACCCTGGTCTTCTCCGACGACTTCTCGGCCAACTCCGTCGACACCGCCAAGTGGAACTACCGCACCGACAGCAAGGCCTACAGCACCCAGCGCCCCGAGAACGTCTCGCAGAGCGGCGGCTACCTCAACATCGCGCTCAAGAAGGAGACCTACGGCGGCAAGGACTACACCGGCGGCGGCCTGGTCAGCAAGCAGGCCGTGCGGTACGGCTACTACGAGACGAGGGCCAAGCTCAACGACGGCTCCGGCTGGCACAGCTCGTTCTGGATCATGAACGGCGACGGCTCGACCACCTTCCCGGCCTCCCAGCGCACCGAGATCGACGGCTTCGAGATCGACTCGGTGAGCCCCACGAAGATCCACCACGGCGTGCTGACGTGGAAGGGCAACGGCGTCTCGGCCGGCAAGTCCTACGGCACCACCTACACGGACGCCGCCGTCGACTCCCGCCAGTGGCACACGTACGGCATCGACTGGTCGGAGACGTCGACCAAGTTCTACGTCGACGGCGTGCTGCGCTACAGCGCGCCCTACCTGCCCAGCGACTGGACGCACGACTACGTCAACATCTGGCTGACCAGCATCGCCTACGGCAACCTGCCCGACGACACCAAGCTGCCGGCGACCGTCCAGTTCGACTACGTGAAGTTCTGGCAGAAGGACTACTACGTCGACAACGACGGCCCGGCGGCCTACGGCTACGGCGAGACCGGCGCCTGGAACGCCTCGACGCTGACCGGCTGGACCGCCGGCTCGCCGACCCGCTACGCCACCTGCAACAGCGCCGGCAACACCGCGACCTGGCGGCCGAACCTCCGAGCCGCCGGCGACTACCAGGTGTACTGGTACAAGGTGGCGGCGAGCAACAGCGACCCGGCCTCGAAGCTCGCGGTGGCCCACGACGGCACCACGACGACGACCACGGTCGACGGCACGGCGGGCTCCTCCGGCTGGGTCAGCCTGGGCACGTACGGCTTCCCGGCCGGCACGGGCGGCGCGGTGACCCTGACCAGCAGCGGCTCGGGCTGCGCCCGCGCCGATGCCGTGAAGTTCGTGCGGGTGTAGCGGATGCTCGTCGAGGCGGTGCACGGGCACCGGTGCGAGCTGGGCGAGTCCCCCCGCTGGGACGCCGCCCGCGGGGAGCTCGTCTGGACCGACGTCCCGGCCGGTCGCGTGCACCGGGCCGGCTGGGACGGCCGCCGCCTCGACGCGGGCACCGTCGCCGAGTATCCCGGCCCGGTGCCGCTGTGCCTGCCCGGTGTGGTGGTCGCCGTCGGGCCGACCCTCTGGTGGCTCGACCCAGTCGCGGCGGTGGAACTCCCCGTGCCGCCGGGCCACCGCTGCAACGACGGCGGGCTGGACCGGCGGGGCCGCCTGCTGGTCGGCTCGATGGCCGGCGACGCGGCGGCGGGGCAGGGCGCGCTGTGGTCGGTCGAGCCCGGTTCGGCGCCCCGCCGCTTGATCGGGGCCGCCACGGTGCCCAACGGCCTGTGCTTCAGCCCCGACGGCGGGCTCCTCTACTGGGTCGACAGCGGGCCCCGCACGCTGTCGGTCTTCGAGTACGACCAGGGCACCGGCGAGCTGGGCCGGCGCCGGGCGCGGTGGCGGCTCGGCGATGGCGCGGCGAAGCCGGACGGCATGGCCGCCGACCCGGACGGGATGCTGTGGATCGCCCTGTGGGACGGTGGCCGGGTCGTTCGGGTCGACCCGGCCACCGGCGCCACGCTCGCGACCGTCGAGCTGCCCGCGGACAAGCCCACGGCCTGCTGCTTCGGCGGGCCCGGGCGCGACGTCCTGTTCGTCACGACGGCGGCCCGGGGATCCGACGACCCCCGGGCCGGCCTGGTGTACGCGGTGCGCCTCTGAACGTGCGCCCCTAGAGGATGCCGCGGGCCTGGAACGCGGCCCGCACCTTGTTGGCCGCCGCCTGGCCGTAGAGGGCCTTCGCCGTCTTCACGGTCTCCCGCGCGGCCGCCGGCATCGTGGTGTCGGGGGCGAAGCCGAACTGGGCCTCGATGATCACCTTGTTGGCCGCCGTGCGCCCGAGCGCGCCGTTGACGTCGAACAGCGCCCGCGACCAGATCTCGCCGTCGGCGTGCACCTCGCCCTCGAGGTCGCCCGGGTACATCTTGGCGCCGTCGACGCGGCGCAGGCAGTGCGGCTCGTCGTCGGTGTAGGCGGTCGCGTCCCAGTCGGCGATGCAGGCCAGCGGCGTGCGGGCGGTGTCGGGGCTGGACGCCTGCGACATCGTGAACGCCCAGTAGTCGCCGAAGCCCTCGCCGATCGAGCCGGCCTCGAGCTCCTCGCCGAAGCCCGGCACCTGGTCGTCCTGGATCGCGTGGCCGTACTCGTGCCAGATCACCTCGTTGTCCTCGGCGTCGTCGACGCCGCCGGTGCCGAACGTGATCTGGTCGGTGTCCGGGTCGTAGAACGAGTTGTCGTCGGTCAGGCCGGTCGTCGAGTAGTCCTGCGGCTCGTTGTTCACGTCGTTGAAGCCGAGCGTGTGGAGGTACTGCTGGGCGGAGGTGATGTTGTAGTAGCCCATCACCTGCTCGAAGCCGCGCTGCGAGCGGTTGTAGTCGAAGGCCCGCCGCGCGGAGTGGACCGGGTTGGCGCTGACGTTGTCGGCGAAGTCGCCCTGCAGCGTGGTCGCCCCCGCGTCGAGGTGGGTCAGGGTCACCGTCTTGTAGGCCGCCCGCAGGGCCGGGTAGTCGGCGTCCTTGCGATCGGTCAGCGACTCGTTCTGCAGCGCGACGACCGGGTTGGGGTCGAAGACCGTGCCCGTGCCGGTGGCCCGGTGGGCCAGGTTCTTCTCCGCGAGCGTGGCGCCGCTGCCGGCGTCGAGCACCGTGCGCACGGTGCCGTGCCCGGTGCGGGTCACGACCACCCAGGCCAGTTTCGCGCTCGCGCCGGGCAGCACGACGAGCTCGGAGCGGGCCGCCTGCCCGCCGACCCGCCCGGCCACGGACGCGCGGGCGTGGTCGGCGGCGACGCCCGGCGTCTCGCTCGCCAGGCCGCGCACGTCGAGGCGGCCGTCCTGGACGGTGACCTCGCCGGTCGCGGCGTCGGTGTGGGTCACGTAGTAGCCGCCGAGCACCGGCAGGCCGTGGTAGAGCTGCTGGTACCACGTGTGCGTGCCCAGCAGCGACTGCCGGACCTGCACCTGCCGCAGCCCGTCCGGCACCGCCGCCGGGGCCGCGTGCGCCGGGGTCCCGGCCGCCGCGGCCAGCAGCGCGCCGGTCGCCAGCGCGGCCAGACATCCTCGCGTACGTCGATGCATTGTGCCCCCTCACCTCTGACGAATGGTCGTCATGCTATGCGCGCATGATGATGTATTTACATCTATCGAGATTCGTCGAGGGGGCGGTCGAGGGGTGGCATTCCGCCGGGATTGCCGAATCGCTCCGCCGCTGGTCAGGGTTTGTTGTGGCCGTCCACAAAGGCAGCACGTAGCGTTGCTTTAACGATCATTAACCTGGAGCTCGCGCCGGGGCCGGTCGGAATTGACCAGGTGGCGCCGGAGCGCATTTCCGCGGCTCACGGCCGCTGCGCCCAGCGTCGGGGGCCGGCGGGTTGCATCGATCGATCCATTGACATGTACCTGTCAGTAGCGACACACTTCCTGTTCGTAGAACCTTGCTAGCTGGCCGTCACCACGGGGGTAGACCGATGCTGCCATCGTTAGCCGTGTGCGCTGCGCTCGTTCTGGGCGCCGTCCTGCTCAGCTCCGGCATCGCCAAGCTGACCGTCGCGCGGTCCGCCGTGAGCGCCGTCGCCGAGGTGCTGCCCGGGATCGGGGCGGGCGCCGCCGTGATCGTCCGGGTCGTCGCCGTCGTCGAGGTGCTCGCCGCCGTGGCGCTGGCCGTGCCGCCCGCGCGGGTGGCCGGGCTCGCCGCCGCCGTCGTGCTGGGGCTCGTCTTCGCCGGGGCCGGCGGGCTCGGGCTGCTGCGCAAGGCGAGCAAGGACTGCGGCTGCTTCGGCCGGGCCGCCGGCAAGCCGCTGGGCGCGCGCACCATCGGCGTCGGGCTGCTGATCGCCGCGGCCGCGACGCTGGCGCTCGCCCGGGCCGGCGACGGGCCCGACTGGACCGGCGACGTGCCGCTCAACCTCTCGCTCGTCGCGGCGCTCACCGTCCTGTTCACCGGATGGCTGTACCGCGACCTGATCCGTGACCTGGTCCGACCGCCTCGGGCGCAGAGCGCGTCCGCGAAGGGAGCTTCGGCATGATGTACGTCTTCGGGCTCGTCGCCCTCGTTCTGGCGGCCGGCATGGTGGTGCTCTTCGCGATGCTGGGCGAGCTCAGCGCGCGGGTCGGGCCGGGCTCGGCGCCGCAGGTGGAGAGCTCGGTGTGGGTGCTCACCGACGTGGCCCTCGGCGGGGTGCCCTCCGCCCTGCCCGCCGGCCTGAGCGGCCTCAACGGCCTCGACCGGCTGGACCGCCGAGGGCCGTCGATGCTGCTGGTCCTCAGCACGCAGTGCCGCACCTGCACGTCGGTCGGCGAGCAGCTGCGCGACAACCCCGACCTGGCCGACCCGGCCACGATCGGCGTGGTGGTGACGACGGGCGAGGCCTCGCAGGGGGCGGCGTTCATCCAGCGGTACAACCTGGGCTCCATCCCCAACCACATCGACCTCGACGGCGCGTGGATGCGCACCCAGTTCGGCGTCAACTTCAGCCCCACGGCGCTGGTGTTCCGCGACGGCGTGCTCGTGTCGGCGCTGGGCTTCACCTCTGTGCCCGCGCTGCGCGCCGCCGTGCTCGACGCGGCCGAGCGGGTCATCACCGGCGACGAGCCGGTCGCGGCGCGGGGCTGATCGCGTTGGCCGTCTGGGTGGTCCTCGGCGTGGCCGGGGCGGTGCTGCAGATCCTCAGCCCTTGAGGCGTGTCCATGGCCGGGGTCGCCGGTCCGATGCTGCGGGAGCGTGATCAGCGCTTCGCCGCGGTGCGTTTCCTCATCGCGCTCGCCATCGGCGGGGTCGCGGCCGCGCTCGTCCTCGCGCTGCTGGTGTACCCGGCCGGCCGGTTGCTGGCCTCCGTGCTGCCCCGCGACGCGCGACTCCTCGTGCTGGCCGCCCTCACGGCGGTGCTCGGCGTGGCCGACCTGCGCGACCGCACGCCGCACATGTGGCGGCAGGTCCCGCAGTCGCTGGTGCGCCAGCTCCCGCCCGGGCCGCTGGGGCTGGTCTGGGGCTTCGACCTGGGCCTGCTCTTCAGCACGCAGAAGGTGGTGTCCCTGCTGTGGGCGGCCATCGGTGCCGTACTGCTGCTGGATCCTGCCCTGGCGCCATGGGCCCTCGGCGCCTTCGCCATCACCGCCAGCGCGGTGGTCGCCCTGTGGAGCTTCACGCCCCTGTCCATCACGGTCCAAGCGAAGTGGAGTCCGGCATGGCTGCGCCGCATCCGGTGGGTGTCTGGATCGATCCTGCTGACAGCGGCAGTGGGCGCGACCCTGACAGCGCTGACCTGACCCCGTCGCTGCGGGTCGAGCCGGCCCGCGGGCAGGCGATGATCACCCGCTTCGACTGCGGCTCGCTGCGCAAGATGCTGCTGGTCCAGCTCCTGCACTGGCGGGTCAAGCGGGACGTGCGGCGCAACGCGCGGGGGTACCTCGGGATCGTGCTCCTGCGCGACTGGCGCCACCGCACCGTGCTGAGCATCTCGCTGTGGAAGGACCTGCGCAGCGTGTACTCGATGGGCGAGGTGCCGGCGCACATCGCCGTCACCCGGGTGCCCGCCAAGCTGGGCATCGCCACCAGCTGCGGCGTCTTCTGCTACTCCGGCGACTGGCGGGAGGTCATGTTCGGCGGCGGGCCCCAGCGCTCGCCGCTCGAGCCGTGGCGCGCCGTCAACCCGCCGGCCGGCGACCTGCCTGTCGGCGAGCCGTCGGTTACCCAAGTCCGCGCCGCGGGTCCCGCCGCGGACAACCCGACCGGGGCCACATCCGGGCGCCACACCGAGGCGCCCGGCGACCTTCAGGAGGCACCATGAGTGAAGTGCACGACCACGCACCGCCCGAGGAGTCGGCGGTGACGGCGCCGCGCAGCCGCCGGCGCATCCTCGGGATGCTCGGCGCGGGCGGCCTGGCCACGGCGGCGGCGGTCTTCGGCCGTTCGACCCCGGCCCTGGCCGGCAACTACAACTGCTGCAACCTGGCGTTCCCGCCGCCGAGCTCGAAGTACGTGAGCTACAGCACCTGCAAGACGTACACGAACTACGACTGGCTCTGCACCAACGGTGCGGGCCTGTACTGCCAGTGCTGTGAGGGCAAGAACAGCGCCGGCACCACCGTCGTCTCCGGCGCCAGCTGCAAGTACAACTAAGGAGGACCGATGCCCAACCAGCACGATTACGGCCTCGTGGTCCTGCAGACCGCGGCCGACGGCACCCAGACCCTCTCCGTGTGCGCGAAGATCGTCGACGGCCAGCCGGTCGCCACGACCGCCTCGTACACCGGCAAGATCGAGATCAACCTGCACGCCAACGCGCGGTTCACCTCCCTGGGCCGCACGCGGGTGAGCAACGACATCCTCGAGGTCTTCGCCGACTCGGCCGGCGTCGTCCACGTGCGCCAGCCCGCGACCGCCTGACCCATCCGATGACCGCGGCCGGCAGCAGCCCGCTGCCGGCCGCCGGTTCGCCTGATGCCAACAG
>NZ_BAAARV010000005.1:118711-192289 GCF_039532525.1 Dactylosporangium salmoneum | reverse complement strand
CCGTGGGCCGCGCCGTCCGCAGTGGGGCTGGTTAGAGCAGTGCCAGGGCCGGCACGAACTTGCTTGCGTCGATCGTGCCCCAGCCGGAGCTGAGGTCGTAGCCCGGGCCGGCCGGGAAGCCGGTGACGCCCTCGAAGCTGTTGTCGCCCGAGGTCACGTCGACCAGGCCGGTCGGCAGGTGGGTGTTGGTGCTGCCGAGGCCCAGGAGGTACAGCGCGCCGTTGATGTTGCCCAGGCGGCGGCCCGCCTGCTGGTCGGCCAGCGCGACGATGCCCGCGAAGATCGGGGTCGCCTCGCTGGTCCCGCCGAAGATGTGCCACGGCGAGCTGGCGCCGACGAACGTGTAGTACACCCAGGCGCCGCCGTCGACGGCGGAGCTCATCGAGATGTCGGGGGTGCCGCGGTGGTTGCCCACCACGTTGCGGACCCCGGTCTGGAAGAGCGGGCGCGGGAAGACGTGCGACAGGCCACCGCCGCCGGCGCCGTAGCCGTCGTTCCACACCACGTCGGGCGAGACGCGCTTGCCCGAGTCGTCGAGGTTGAGCTGGGTGCCGCCGATCGAGGTGACCAGCGGGTCGGATGAGGGCCAGGAGTTGACCGGGTAGGTGTAGAGGTCCTCGCCGTTCGCCTGGTAGTCGGTGGCCCCGGCGTCACCCGAGGCGGCCAGCACCGTGACGCCGTGCAGCGCCGCGTCGGTGTAGGCGTAGCGCAGCTTGAGGAGGCTGGAGAAGTTGCCCTGGTCGAAGCCGGGGAACGTGTTCTCGGTGGCCCCGAAGCTCTGCGAGATGACGTCGCCGACGCCCTTGTCGATGAGCGCCTTCTCGGCGTCCATCATCTCGGGCAGGCCGGTGACGCCCTCGGTCTCGGCGACCGGGGTCTCCACGAGCACGATCTTGGCGTCGGGCGCGACCGCGTGGGCGTACTCGACGTCGAGCGTCGTCTCCTGGGCCCAACCGACGTGGTCGGGGTTGGCCGGGTCGAACGGCGGCACGTTGCCGGCCTTGACGACCTGGACGGTCGTGTTCGGCAGGCCGAACTGGGCGTCGAACGCCTCGAGGTCGTGCTGGATCGTCGGGGAGCCGAACGAGTCGACGATGACGATCGTGCGCCCCTTGCCCGTGATGCCGCGGGCGTACAGCGGGTTGAGGTTGTACGCCGTGCGGTACTGCAGCGGCGAGTAGCAGTGGATGCCGATCTGCGCGAGGCAGTCGGACGTGGACAGCGGCGCGGTCCGGGAAACCTTCTGGACGTGGCCGGCCACCGCCGGGCGGACCTTGAACGCCGGCTGGGACGCGGTCGAGACCGCCGCCGGGCTGGCCACCGCTGCGAAGCCGGCCACGGTAGTGGTCACGACGGTCGCGACGGCGGCCCGGGACACGAGCGAGATGAGCTTCATCGGCACCTCTCGTGCAGGTCAACAGGGACCTGCCCATCGCATCGCTCGCGGGCCCGTCGGGGTACTAGGCGGAACCCTCGTCGATACCCTTTGCTCGTGTTTCCCGGCTTCCGAATCGGGCATCTTCCCGGAATAATCCCGCCACCATCACGTGACGATGTCTACTGCGCCCCCGTGCGCGGGCGGCGCCGGCCGCGCTCAGACCGCCTCGCCGTCCTCCGCCGATACGACCTCGTCGATGGCTTCGAAGAACGCCCGGATGCCGGGCCGGTTGGCCCCCTTCTGCCGCGACGCCGCCCGATCCTCCGCCGAGCGCCAGTCCACGATGTCCAGCCACTCGCCGCCGCCCAGCCGCACGAGCCGGGCCCCCACGAACCCGGTCCGATCGGCCCGGAAGTCCGCGAGCATGCCCGGCCGTGCGGCGAGGAACGCCTCCGTGTGCTCGGGCGCGACCCGCACCCGCGTCAGTTCCACGATCATGCTTCGGAGCATATAGTCACTAATCTTGACTATCAAGCTGGCGTACCAATTCGTCCCGGCACCTGCGTGCAGGGCGCGACGGGACCGTTGGCCACGCGGATCATGAACCGCTGCTCGTGGTGGTCGCGGTCGACCTGGACGGCGTACACGAAGGTCTGCTCCGGGCCGAGGTACTCCGGGTGCACGCGGAAGTAGTTCTGGTTGCCGTCCAGCGGCGAGAAGTCGACCATCGCCAGCGGCATCCGGTCCCGCGGCACGTAATCGGCCCGCGGCTCCCGGCACACCTTCCCCGGCGGCAGGAAGTCCACGGCCGCCCGCACCCCGAAGGCCGCCAGCCGCTGCCGCAGCCCGTCCGGGTCCCGGTAGTCGAAGATCGACACCCGGACGGCGCCGTCGGGGTCGCGCTCCACCGCGAAGGCCGGCCCGTCGTGCAGCACGGCGGTCCCCGTCGCCGCGACCGCCGCCAGCCCGGCGACCGCGACCCCGCCGAGCGCGAGGCGCCGCCGCGGCGCCGGGCGCGGCCGGGCCTGCGCGACCATGGGCCGCAGCTCGTCGAGCAGCCGGTCCTCGAAGGTGGCCTCACGCGTACTCATGGGTGTTCCCTCCGGGGTTCAGGATCGGCGAGTCGAGCAGGTCGCGCAGCTGCTTGCGGGCCCGGTGCATGCGCACCCGGGCCGCGATGGGTGAGAGCCGCAGGGCGGCCGCCGCCTCGGCGAGCGTCAGCCCGTCGACGGCCACCAGCTCCACCAGCCGGCGAGTGCCGGCGGGAATGCGATCGAGGGCGCGGTACACCTGGCGCGCATCCCTCTCGGCGTCGATGCGCTCCTCGATGCGCGCGATGTCCCCCGCGTCGAGCAGCCGCCGCCCGGCGATGCGCCGCCCGGCGTCGCTCTCGCGCCGGACCCGCCGCCGCTCGGCCGCCACGACGTGGTGCGCGACCCCGAACACCCAGCCGAGCAGGCTTCCCCGCTCCGGCCGATAGGTGTGCGCCGACGCGATGACGGCCACGAACACGTCCGCGGTGAGATCGGCCGCGGTGTACGGGTCGTCGACCCGCCGCGCGACGAACCGGCTGACGTCCCCGACGTACTGCCGATAGAACGCCTCGAACTCCGCCGCGCTGCCGACGAATCCCATTGACCACCTCCCTTGTACGAGTGCTTACACCCCTACTTGGTCGGCGAGCGCGGCGGCGTTACATCAGGCGTAGTCGTCCAGATCCAGATCCACTCCGGCCAGGTGCCGATCGAACCACTGCGCCGCGGCCCCGGCGACCTCCTCCAACGCGCCGGGCTCTTCGAAGAGGTGGGTGGCGTCGGCCACGATCCACAGCGACGACCTGCGCAGGGTGCGGGCCGCGGCCTCGTTCAGGTCGAGGACCTGCCGATCGGCCCCGCCGACGATGAGAAGGACGGGCGCCGTCACCTCGGCGAGGCGGTCGCCGGCGAGGTCCGGGCGGCCGCCGCGGGAGACGACGGCCCGCACCCGCAGCGGCCGGGCGGCCGTGGCGAGCAGGGCGGCCGCCGCACCCGTGCTGGCGCCGAACAGGCCGAGCGGAAGCCGGTGCAGCGCGGGCTGGCCGCCGGTCCAGTCGATCACGCCGGTCAGCCGGTCGGCGAGCAGGCCGATGTCGAACCGCAGGTGCCCGGTGGCGGCGTCGCGGCGCTCCTCGTCCGCGGTGAGCAGGTCGGTCAGCACCGTGGCCAGGCCGACGCCGGCCAGCCGCTCGGCGACCATCCGGTTGCGGGGGCTCAGGCGCGAGCTGCCGCTGCCGTGTGCGAACAGCACCAGGCCGCGGGCGTGCGGCGGCACGGTCACGTCGGCGTCGAGGACGACCCCGGCGGACGGGACCGCCATTACCGTGTCGTACCCCATGATCTCCTCCTTCTGCGCTCAGGGCTTTCGCTACCCCGCCGCCGTCCGCCTACGCATGCTTCGTGCGCCGGCGGGTACGCCCCGCCGCGTCCGCGAGCGGCCGGCGCGTCGGCGGCCATATCGTCGTGGAGGCATCTGTCGGCCCAGGATGGGTAATGGACAGACCGGCGAAAGGGGATGACCGCGATGCAGGTGAACGAACTGCTGGTGGAGGGCTTCGGCCGGCTTCCCGATCTGGTCCGCGGGGCCGTCGACGGGCTCGACGCCGAGCAGCTGCAGTGGGTGCCGCAGCCCGGCGCGAACTCGATCGGCTGGCTGGTCTGGCACCTCACCCGGGTGCAGGACGACCACGTCGCCGAGCTGATCCCGGCCGAGCAGCTGTGGGCGACCGGCGACTACGCCAAGCGGTTCGGGCTCGACGGGCAGGCGCACGACACCGGCTACGGGCACACCGCGAAGCAGGTCGCCACCGTCCGGCCGGAGTCGCCGGAGGCGCTGCTGGAGTACTTCGACGCCGTGCACGCCCGCACGCACGCGTTCCTGGCCCGGCTCACCCCCGAGGACCTCGACCGGATCGTCGACGAGCGCTGGGACCCGCCGGTGTCGCTCGGCGTCCGGCTGGTCAGCGTGCTCGACGACGACAGTCAGCATGTGGGGCAGGCCGCATACATCCGGGGCCTGCTGGACAGCCATTCAAGATAAACTTGAATGGGAGGCCAAGATGGACGAGCAACGACACCGGGTGGTCATCGTCGGCGCGGGCTTCGGGGGACTCTTCGCGACCAAGGCGCTGCGCAGGGCGCCGGTCGACATCACACTGATCAACGGCACCGCACACCACCTCTTCCAGCCGCTGCTCTACCAGGTGGCGACCGGGATCCTGTCGGAGGGTGAGATCGCCCCGCCGATCCGCGAGGTGCTCAAGCGGCAGGACAACGTCAAGACGCTGCTGGGCACCGTGACGCGGGTGGACCCGACGGCCCGGAAGGTGTCCGTGGTGGCGCCCGGGATCGCCTACGAGGTGGAGTACGACTCCCTGATCGTGGCGGCCGGCGCGAGCCAGTCCTACTTCGGCAAGAACGAGTTCGCCGAGTTCGCCCCCGGCATGAAGAGCATCGACGACGCGCTCGAGCTGCGGGGGCGCATCTTCGGCGCGTTCGAGCTGGCGGAGCTGGAGACCGACCCGGCCGCGATCGAGCGGCTCCTCACGTTCGTCGTGGTCGGGGCCGGGCCGACCGGCGTGGAGATGGCGGGGCAGATCGCCGAGCTCGCGCACCGGCACCTGCCCGGGCAGTACCACAACATCGACCCCCGGCAGGCGCGGATCATCCTGATCGACGCGCTGCCCACGGTCCTGTCCACGTTCGGCGACCACCTCTCCACCCAGGCGCTGCGCCAGCTGCACAAGCTCGGCGTCGAGGTGGAGCTGCAGACCAAGGTCGTCAAGGTGGACGAGACCGGCATCGAGGTGGAGACCGTCGACGGGCACAAGCGCATCGAGTCGGCGACCAAGATGTGGGCGGCCGGCGTGGCCGCGCCCCCGCTGGCCAAGCAGATCGCCGAGGCGACCGGGGCGGAGACCGACCGGGCCGGGCGGATCAAGGTCAACCCGGACACCACCGTCCCCGGCTACCCGGAGATCTACGCCGTCGGCGACATGATGGCGCTGGCCGACCTGCCGGGCGTGGCCCAGGTGGCGATCCAGGGTGGCCGGCACGCCGCCGGGCAGATCCGCAAGCGGCTCGCCGGCGAGGAGACCGGTCAGCCGTTCAAGTACTTCGACAAGGGCAGCCTGGCCACCATCTCGCGCTTCTCCGCCGTGGCCAGCGTCGGGAAGTTCCACTTCGCCGGGCTGCTCGGCTGGCTGTTGTGGCTCGTGGTGCACCTGCTGTACCTGGTCGGCTTCAAGAACCGGGTCACCGCCGTGATGCACTGGTTCGTGAGCTTCATCGGCCGCGGGCGATCGGAGCGGGTCGCCACCTTCCAGCAGGTGTACGCGAGACGCGCGTTGCAGGAGTACCAGGACAAGTTGCCGTAGCCTGGCCGGGTGGCAGCGCGCCCCGAGCCGATCACGGTTCGCCGTGATCTCTCCGGGGTAACCCCGGGGACGCAGGATTGAGCACCGCAGCGCATCGCCGGCCCGCTTCCGCGCTTCGCGCGAGCCTGGGCAGGCACGACCGGGCGACGTCGGGGCGCGCTGCCGCGCATGCGCTCGCGCTCGCCTTTCTGGCCGTGCCGTGGGAGCGGCCGGCGCTGCTCGAGGCCGGCTTCGAGGTGTTCGGGCGGCGCCCGCGATGGATGGGTCCCCTCGTCACGAGGATGCTGCGGGCGTACCGCGACCAGCCCGCCGACCGCCCGCGCGAGCTGGCGGGGTTTCTCGGGGCCCTGTTGCCGGCGAGGCTGCCGCAGCGGATCGTCGTGCGGCGCGCGGTGCCGACCCGCACGGTCCGGATGCGGTGGGACGCGCCGCGCCTCGACGACCTGGCCGCGCTCGCCGAGTTCCTCGAGGTCGACGGGGACCGTCTCGACTGGTTCGCCGACCGCCGCGAGATCAACCGGAAGACCTCGGTCGAACCGCTGCGGCACTACCGGTACACCTGGATCGGTGCTCGGCTCATCGAGGCGCCGAAGCCCCGCCTCCGCGCGCTGCAGCGCCGGCTGCTGGACGAGGTGCTCGGGCGCGTTCCGGTGCATCCCGCGGCCCACGGGTTCGTGCCCGGCCGATCGGTGCACACGTTCGCCGCCCCGCACGCCGCCCGCCCGCTCGTCGTGCGCCTCGACCTGGCCGCGTTCTTCACGAGCATCGCGATTTCCCGGGTGTACGGCGTGTTCCGCACGATGGGCTACCCGGAGCCGGTCGCGCACACCTTGGCCGCGCTGTGCACCACGAGCACGCCGGCCCCCGTGCTGCGGGGTCGTCCCGGGGCGTTCGCGCTGCGCGCCCCGCACCTGCCACAGGGGGCGCCGAGCTCGCCGGCGCTGGCCAACCTGTGCGCGTTCCGGCTCGACCGGCGGCTGGACGGCGTGGCCGCGCGCTTCGGCGCCGTGTACACACGCTACGCCGACGACCTGGCCTTCTCCGGTGCTCTCGGGCCGGCCGAGGCGCGGCGGCTGATCGGCCTCGTCGAGCGGATCGCCGCCGGGGAGGGCTTCCGGGTCAACCCCGTCAAGACCCGCGTCCGCGGCCGGGCCGACCAGCAGCGCCTGGCCGGCCTGGTGGTCAACGAGCGGCCGGCCCCGTCCCGGGCCGACTACGACCGGCTGCGGGCGGTGCTGCACGCCGCGGCCCGCGACGGCCTCGCCGCGGCCAACCGCGAGAGCCACCCGGACTTCGCCGCGCACCTGGCCGGTCGCGTCGAGTGGATCGCGCGCGGCCGCCCGGCCCGGGCCGCCAAACTGCGGGAAATGTACACAGCCGCGGTCGCGACACCGTAGTGATCCTCTGCCATATTCGACCTCGTGACTGCGGATGCCGCCCCCGCGCCGATCTTCGTGCGCTCCGACTTCATGGTCTTCGGTATCTGCGCGGTCGCGGTCGGGCTGGCCGCCGTCACCCGCTACACCGGCGTGTCCTCGGTGCTCGCCTTCGTGGTGGCGGGGGCCGCCGTCGCGGCGCTGGCCTCCCTGGTCGGCCGCAGCGTCGAGCAGCTCGGCGACCGCTTCGGCGCGGGCGCCACCGGGGTGCTGCAGGGCGCGCTGGGCAACCTGCCGGAGCTGTTCATCGGCTTCTTCGCGCTGAAGGCCGGCCTGGTCTCGGTCGTGCGATCGGCGATCATCGGCTCGATCCTGTCCAACATCCTGCTGGTGCTCGGCCTGTCCTTCGTGGCCGGCGGCCTGCGGCACGGCACCCAGCGGTTCAACTCCGAGCGGGCCCGCACCACGATGGTGCTGATGGTGCTGGCCACCGGCGCCCTGGTCCTGCCCAGCCTGGCCGCCTACGTGCACACCCCGGCCGAGCCGCACGAGAAGTCGCTGTCGATCTTCGTCGCCGTCATCCTCCTCGTCGTCTTCGCGCTGTCCCTGCCGGCCAGCCTGAAGCGCAACGCCTCGGCCGCGGGCGACGTGCACATGGAGCCGCCGCGCTGGCCCGTCTGGGTCGCTGTCGGCCTGCTCGCGGTGGCCAGCGGCTGCGCCGCCCTCGTCTCCGACTGGTTCGTCTACGCCCTGGAGCC
This sequence comes from Dactylosporangium salmoneum, assembly GCF_039532525.1. Classification (NCBI taxonomy): domain Bacteria; kingdom Bacillati; phylum Actinomycetota; class Actinomycetes; order Micromonosporales; family Micromonosporaceae; genus Dactylosporangium; species Dactylosporangium salmoneum. Next base: position 184,366 of record NZ_BAAARV010000005.1, on the reverse strand, counting down.
CGCGATCGACGCCCTGGGCATCTCCCAGGCCTTTGCCGGCCTCGTCATCGTGGCCATCGCCGGCAACGCGATCGAGAACGTGATCGGCATCAAGCTGGCGTACAAGAACCAGGCCGACTACGCCCTCAGCGTCATCATCAACAGCCCGCTGCAGATCGCCCTGGTCCTGGCCCCCGCGCTGGTCCTGCTGAGCCTCTTCACCGCGACCACCCTGACGCTGGTCTTCGCCCCGATGCTCATCATGGCCGTGGCCGTCACCGTGATCGCCGTGGCCTTCATCGTCTTCGACGGCGAGTCCACCTGGCTGGAGGGCGCCACCCTGGTCGCCCTGTACGCCATCATCGCCTCGGTCTTCTGGTGGGGCTGACCCGAGTTTTAAGGTTTGCTTTGCTGCGAGATATCGGCGCCCGTGCGCGGATACGATCCGGCCGTGGCGGACCATAGGGCGGACAGGCCTTGGTGGCTGGTGGGGCAAATCTGGGTGGTGGCCGGGGCCGGGGTGTTCCTGGCCGGGGCGGCCAGCGTCGCACTCGTGGCGCAGGCGTCCGGTGCGGCCTGCGCGGCCGTGGCGGCGACCACCGGGCAGGCCACCTACTACGCGGCCGACGGCAGCGGGAACTGCTCGTTCGACAAGGTGGCGGAGCCGCTGGTCGTGGCGCTCGGCAACGCCGAGTACCGGGGCGGGGCGGCCTGCGGCGGGTACCTCGACGTCAAGGGGCCGAAGGGGACCGTGCGGGTCAAGGTCGCCGATCGGTGTCCCGAGTGCGAGGCCGGGCACATCGATCTGTCGCGGCAGGCGTTCGCGAAGATCGGGAACGTGAACGACGGGATCATCGCGGTCTCGTACAGCCAGGTCGTGAACCCGTCCGTGCCGGGACCGGTCACGGTCCGGGTCAAGGAGGGGTCGTCGCAGTACTGGCTGGCGCTGCGGTTCGACAACACCGGCAACCCGGTGGCCGGGGCCGAGGTGCGCAGCGGCGGGGGCTGGAAGGCGCTCGCGCGGACCGACTACAACTACTGGATCGCCGAGAGCGGGGCCGGGAACGGGCCGTTCACCGTCCGGGTGACCGACACGCAGGGGCGGCAGACCACGCTCAACGGGGTCGCGCTCAGCCCCGGGGTCGTGCAGCGGCCCGGGGCCACCGAGGCGGCCGCGGCGCCGCGCACGACGGCACCCAGCCGCCGTGCCTCGCCGTCCGTGCTCGCGAGCGCATCACCCGCGGCGCCGACCAGCGCCGACGCCCCCGAGAGTGCGGGCACCAGCGTGGCCGCCGCGACCACCACGACCGCCGCGGCGGGTGCGCGCTGTTAGATGCCGTGGGCGAAGGAGGCCGCCTCGGGGCCGCGGGGCGGGGTCGCCCGGCGCTCCAGGTGGGGTAGCGCCTTGCTCAGGTCGGCCAGGAACAGGTCGGCGAAGTCGTGGGTGAAGCCGTTGCGCACCACGACGCGCAGGACGGCCAGGTCGGTGCGGTGCTCGGGGAACGTGTAGGCGGGCACGATCCAGCCGGCCGTGCGCAGGGCCATCGAGACGTCGAAGACCGAGTAGTTCAGCACGTCGTCGCGCAGCGCCACGGCCAGCACCGGGAGGTCCGTGCCGCGGGTCAGGACGCGGAAGGGGCCCAGGCCGGCGATGCGCTCGCCCAGCAGCATCGCGACTTCCCGGCTGTACCGCTGGATCCGCCGATATCCGGCGTAGCCCAGCCGCAGGAAGTTGTAGTACTGCGCCACGACCTGCCCGCCCGGCCGCGAGAAGGCCAGCGTGAACGTCGGCAGCTCGCCGCCGAGGTAGTTCACGCTGAACACGAGGTCCTCGGGCAGCGCGGCGGCGTCGCGCCAGACGACCCAGCCCACGCCGGGGTACACCAGGCCGTACTTGTGCCCGGAGACGTTGATCGACGCCACCCGCGGCAGCCGGAAGTCCCAGGCCAGGTCGGGGTCGCAGAAGGGGGCGACCATGGCACCTGACGCGCCGTCGACGTGCACCGGCACGTCCCACCCTTTGCGGGCCTGCAGCTCGTCCAGCGCCTTGCAGATCCCGGCCACCGGCTCGAAGCTGCCGTCGAAGGTCGAGCCGAGCACCGCCACGACGCCGATGGTGTTCTCGTCGCAGTGCATCGCCGCGGTCTCTGGCGTGAGGTGGAAGCGCTCGCCCTCCATCGGCACCAGCCTGGCCTCGACGTCCCAGTAGTTGGCGAACTTCTTCCAGCAGACCTGCGTGTTGATGCCCATCACGATGTTGGGCGGCCCGCTTCCGCGCCCCGAGTGCTGCCAGCGCCGCTTGAGGGCCAGGCCGGCGAGCATGCAGGCCTCGCTCGAGCCGACGGTGGAGGCGCCCGGCGAGGACCGCGGGTCGGGCGCGTGCCACAGGCCGGCGAGCATGCGGGCGCAGCGGGACTCCAGGTCGGTGGTGCGCGGGTACTCGTCCCGGTCGATCAGGTTCTTGTCCAGGCTCTCGGCCATGAGCCGGTCGGCCTCCGGCTCCATCCACGTCGTGACGAACGAGGCCAGGTTGAGCCGCGGGTTGCCGTCGAGCAGGAGCTCGTCGTGCACGATCTGGTAGGCCACGGGCGGGTCGAGCTCGCCTTCGGGCAGCTGGTCGCGGGGGATGCGCACGGGCTCGCGGGTGAAGACCGGGTTCACCGAGAGCTCCGGGGATCGGTCGTCCATCCGCGAGCGCTACCCAGGCGAGGGCGCCCCTAACGCGTCGCGTAGTTGACCTGCCGTTCGCCTATAGTCGTGATCGGTGACTATTTCCCGCAGCGCCCGCAAGCGGGCCGACCCCGACCTCGGCGTGCTCTCTGCGCAGGTGCTCTTCGCCCTGCAGAAGGAGCTGTTCCGGCGTCTGGCCGAGCAGGGCCACCCGCGGCTGCGCCCGCGGCACGGGGCGGTGCTGGCCTACCTCGACCCGGAGGGCACCCGGGCCACCGACCTCGCGTTCCAGTCCGGCCAGCACAAGCAGGTCATCGGGACGCTGGTGGACGAGCTGGAGGGGCTGGGGTACGTCGAGCGCCACCCCGACCCGCAGGACCGCCGGGCCAAGCTCATCGTCCCGACCGAGCTGGGCCTGGATCAGATGCGGCGCTCGGACGAGATCCTCGGCGACATCGAGCGCGGCCACGCCGAGGCGGTCGGCGAGGAGGCGTACGCCGCGTTCAAGGACGTGCTGCGCCGGGTGGCGAGCCGCCAGCGTTCGGTCTGACCGCCCGCCACCCGCGCCTCAGGCCTGGTCCTCGTTCAGCGCCGCGCGCCTGCGGCCGTCGCCGCCTGCGGCCGTCGCCGCCTGCTGCCAGAAATCCGGAGTCTTGCTCGCGAACGCCGGGCCGGCGATTCCGGCCGCGGCGACCGCGCCGGCGCCCGCGGCCCCGGCGACGAGCATGCCGCGGCGCGAGACGCGAATCTTCTTGCGCAGCAGTTCGTGCTGCTCCGCCATGCTCAGCCGGGAGGCGAGGTGGTCGGACGGCCCCATGCGAGGAATTTCCATGCCCCGCAGTCTGGTGCCGACTATTCGGATAGCGATGAATTAGCGCGTGAACAATGGCTGAATGGGGCCTGGGAATAGTATTTGAAAATGATACAGCGGATGTCGTCGCTATCTATGGCCCACTCGCACGAGTGAATCTTGGTCGATTCCGCGGCGGCGCGGCGGCCCCGCCGGTAGGAAAGCGGGTCATGGCCCTGACACCCCTGGCGGAGCGGGACGAGTCGGACACGAGCCCGGGGCACCCCCCACGGCGGCCGGGCATGCCGTGGCGCTCGGGCTGGTGGCCGGCCGGGCTCGTGCTGGTGGCGACCGCGGCGGTGCTGCACGCCTACGGGGTCTCCCTCGTCACGTCCGGCGTGTTCGGCCTGTACGTCGGCCTCGCCGTCGCCCTGCCCGGGATGCTCCTGTGGCGGCTGCTGCGCCGCGGCCCGCTGGGGGAGGACCTCGCGGTCGGGGCCGCCGTCGGCTACGGGCTGGAGATCCTGGCCTACGTCCCGGCCCGGGCGCTGGGCGTCCCGCTGGCCGCGCTGGCCGCCCCGGCCGCCGTCCTGGTCGTGTTCGCGCTGGTGCCGGGCCTGCGGCGCAACTGGCGCAGTGTCGGCCGGGCGCCCGCCGGCTGGTCGTGGACCCTCGCCGGCATCGCCCTGGTCCTGCTCTTCTGGAGCACGGTCTACTTCCGCCACCACGGCTTCGGCTGGCCCAGCTACGGCCGGCCGGACATCGACCTGCCGTTCCACCTGGCGCTCGTCGGCGAGCTCAAGCACCACATGGACCTGGTCACCCCGTGGGTGGTGAGCGAGCCGGTGTACTACCACTGGTTCGCCTACGCCGACATGGCCGCGACCAGCTGGGCGACCGGCATCGAGCCCTACGTCCTGGTCGCCCGCCTGTCGATGCTGCCGGTCATCTTCGCCTCGGTGGTGGCGGTGGCCGCGCTCGGCCGCCGGGTGGCCGGCTCGTGGCGGGCCGGGGCGCTCACCGCGGTGGCCGCCTTCTTCGTGCTCGCCCCCGACCCGTACGGCTGGGTCCAGGACCTCTTCTACCGCGACTACGGCTTCAACGCCGTCGACGACGGCTCCGACATCCGGCTGACGCTGTGGACCAGCCCGACCCAGACCTTCGGGTCGCTGCTGTTCGTGCCGCTGATGCTCGTCCTGCTGGACGTGCTGCGCGATCCGGTCGTCCCCCGGCGCAAGTGGGCCGCGCTGGCGGTGCTGCCGGCCGCGGTCATGGGCGCGAAGGCGTCCTTCCTGCCCACGCTGCTGTGCGCGCTGCTGCTGGTGCTGGCGGTGCACCTGCTGCGCCGCCGCTCGCTGCACCGGCGGGCCGCCGTGGCGCTGGGGATCGTGCTCGGCTGGATGGTGTTCGCGCAGCTGGTGCTCTTCGGCGGGGAGAGCCAGGGGCTGGGGCTCGGGCCGCTGGACGTGCTGCGCCGCAACCCGGCGGGGGTGAGCACGCACTACACCGAGGATCCGCGGGGGTACCGCCTGGTCGTGCTCCTCGCCCTGACGCTGCTCGGCTGGGCGGCCATGTGGTGCGGCGCGGCGGGCCTGGGCCGGCGGCGCCTGCTCGACCCGGACGCCGTGCTGCTGGCGGGGCTGCCGCTGGCCGGCTTCGCGGTGCTGCTGCTCTTCGGCCACTCCGGCGGCCAGGCGGAGGGCTTCTTCCTGCAGGGCGCCCGGCCGTATGCGGCGGCCCTGGCGACGTGGGGGCTGCTGTCCCTCCTGCCGGGCAGGTCCCGGCGCCGGGCCGCGCTGGGCTCGGTTCTGGGCGCGGTGCTGGCCGGGGTGGCGCTCGTGTACGTCATCCGGCTCGCCGACGGCGGCGAGGTGCCGGTCATCGGGCCCGAGCGGCGCGCGGCCGCCGTCACGCTCGCCCTCGTCTGGCCCTGGGCCGTCGTCGGGGCCGTCGCCCTCGGGGCGGCCGTCCTCGCCTGGCGGGCGCGGTCGGCGTTCGCCGCCGGGCTCGTGGTCGCGTTCCTGCTCGGCTGCTGCGCGCCGACCGCCGTGCGCCAGATGGGCTACGCATACGCCGACGGGCGCGACAACGGCTGGCACGACCGGGCCGACCTCTGGCCCGTGGTCACCGAGGGCACGCTCGAGGCCGGCCGCTGGCTGCGCGACCACTCGTCCCCCGACGACCTCGTCGCGACCAACATGCACTGCGCCTACGAGGGCCGCCGCGGGCGCTCGGCCTGCGACCGCCGGCACTTCGGCATCGCCGCCTACAGCGAGCGCCGGGTCCTGGTCGAGTCCTGGGCCTACACCGCCGAGGCCCACGACCAGGAGCTGGTGCAAGGCGTACCGCAGGAGCACACCGACTACTGGCGCCCCCGGGTGCTGGCGGACAACGACGCCGCCTTCGCCGACCCGTCGCTCGAGACGGTCGGCCGGCTGCGCGACCGCTACGGGGTGACGTGGCTGTTCACCGAGGACGACATCATGCCGTCCTCGCCCGAGCTGCCGCGGTACGCGACCCTGATGTTCCGGGCCGGCCACTGCGCGGTGTACAAGATCAAGTAGTCCGTACACATGTTCTATCCACAGGCTGTGGACGAACATGTGTACGAACGCTTCGGGTGCAGGTCACGTGGCCTGTGCGGATCTGATTGACGTCGCCCGGGGTGTCCCGGGACGCGGCCCTAACGGTGGCTTAAGGCGAGATTCACGAACGCATTCAAGTTACGCGCCGCAGTCATTCGGCAACGGCATTCGGGGAGCGGTCCCCGGCTTGCCCGGCGTATCGGGCAAATCGGGCGATTCTCCCGCGTCGGTGCTCATGGCCGGGTGGCATCGTGGAGCATGGATCGATAAAGAATCTTAAGAAGACTTCAAGTGTGGGCCCTGAATCGTGCCCCGAACCGGGCGAAGTGCTCGATGAAACTTAAATTGACCGGTTCGGGCGCCCTGCCTAGCGTGGGTTCCGCCGGGCGCTGGAATGCGCGGGGAATCGCCGCACAGGGATAGAGGAACTGCAATGGCTCAGCCGCACCCGCCGGGCTCCGGCGGGGATTTCTCGCGCCGCGGTCGATCCACTCGGGGCGGCCCGCCGTCCGCCGTCAACATCGGGCTGGTCGCGCTCGCGGGGCTCCTGCTGCTCGGCGTGCTGACCGGCGGCGGGCGCGAGACGCTGGGCCAGCTCTTCGGCTTCCTGGTCTTCTACTGCGGCGTCTTCACGCTCGTCTCGCTGACCCTGACGGTCATCGTGGGCCTCGTCGCCACCGACCGCATCGTCCTGGTCGCCCGGCACCGGGTGTGGGTGCAGTCCGTGCACCGCACGCTGGGCATCGTCGCGATCGCCTGCCTGGGCCTGCACATCGGCACCGAGCTGGTGGCCGGGCGGGTCGGCTTCTTCGGCGCGCTCGTGCCCTTCACCACGGCGCCGTTCGCCATCGGGGCCGGGTCCCTGGCGGCGTACCTCATGGTCCTGATCATGTGGACCGGCATCGTGCGGGCCCGGTTCGCGCAGAACGGCCGGCCGTGGCTGTGGCGACCGCTGCACGCGGTGGCGTACCTGTGCTGGCCGGTCGCGCTCTGGCACGGGCTCAACGCCGGCCGGCCGCCGGCCGTGTGGGTCACCGCCAGCTACCTGTTGCTGTTGTTCCTGACCACTGTCGCGCTCGGCCTGCGCATCTCGGCCGAGGCCAACCGGCGCCGGCAGCGGCTGGCCGCCGACCGCACCACCACCGAGATCGCGCCGGTCGGGCGGCCGGAGCCGATGGGCTACGAGCGGCGGGCCGCGCGCTCGCCCCGGTCCGCCGGCGCCCGCTTCCGCTGGGACGCGCCCCCGGCCGACCAGCTGTGGGCCGACGCGGAGGGCGCCGGCCTGCGCGCCGACTACCGCCGCGAGCCGGCGTCCGCCCCCGTGACCGCGATCCCCTTCGTGGACCCGTTCGAGACCCCGGCACCGGACCCCTATGTGTCCGAGTACTACGAACCGGAGCCGGCGCCCACGTACCGCGGCGTCGCCTCGCTGCCGCCGGACGACCACGACCCCTACGCGGCCGAGCCCGCGTATCGCGACGAGGCCAGCGGACTCACGCTCCGGGACCGGTTCGCCGCCCGACGCTCCAAGGTGGCCGCGCAGGAGCAGGCGGACCGGTACGCCGACGACGACACCCCCACCCTCGTCAACCTCGACACCCGCCGCGAGCTTCGCCGCCAGGAGCGCGAGCAGCGGGCGAACGGGCGGCGGCGCCGGGCCGAGGACGACGAGCTCGAGTACTGGGCCGGCCTGCGGGGCGAGGCGCGATGAGCCTCCGGGCCCGCGCCGAGCGCAAGTCCGGCGCGGCCGCGGTGCCGACCGTGCTGGCGATCGGCCCGGCCCGCCTGACCGCCGGCCTGGACCGCGCCGAGCGGCTCGACCTGCGCGCACACCAGCTGGTGCACGGCCCGGTCGGCCCGCTGTCCCAGCGCACGCTCGTCGAGCTGGCCGAGGGCGTCAAGCTGACCGGCCGTGGCGGCGCCGGCTTCCCGTTCGCCAAGAAGGTGCGGGCCGTCGCCGTCGCCGTCGAGCGGCGGGGGCTCGCGCCCTTCGTGGTGGTGAACGCGACCGAGGGCGAGCCCGCGGCCTGGAAGGACAAGGTCCTGCTGACCCGCGCGCCGCACCTGATCCTCGACGGCGCCGCGCTGGTCGCCTGGGCGCTGCGCGCGGTGGAGATCGTGCTGTGCGTCGCCGACGACGGCGTCGGCGAGTCGTCCCTGCTGGCCGCGGTGGCCGAGCGGGACCTGCCGGTGCCGGCCCGGGTGGTACGGGTGCCGCATCGATTCATCTCCGGCGAGGGCGGCGCGCTGGTGCAGGGCATCAACGGCCTGCCGCACATCCCGCCGGGCATCAAGCGCCGGGCCAGCGAGGGCGGCGTGGTCGGCCAGCCGACGCTGCTGTCCAACGCCGAGACCTTCGCGCAGCTGGCGATCGCCGCCCGGGTCGGGCCGCGGCGCTACCGGGAGGCCGGCAACGCCGACGAGCCCGGCACGGTGCTGCTCAGCGTCACCGGCAGCGCCCGGCACCCGGCCGTGGTCGAGTGCCCGACCGGCACCCCGCTGGCCGACGTGCTCGACCTGTGCGCGGTGCCCGCCGGGCCGGCCGTGCTGTCGGGCGGCTTCCACGGCCGCTGGCTGGACATGGCCGCCGCGAGCCGGGCCGAGGTCTCCCGCCGCGGGATGGCCGCGGCCGGCGGCTCGCTCGGCGCCGGCATCGTGCTGCCGCTCGGGCCGGACACCTGCCCGGTCGGCGAGGTGGCCCGGGTCGTGCGCTACCTCGCGGCCGAGTCGGCCGGGCAGTGCGGGCCGTGCCGGCTCGGCCTGCCGGACCTGTCCCGGGCCGTGGACGGGCTCGCCTCGGGGGCCGGCGACCCGGCCGTGGTGCGGGCGGCCGCGGCGGGGGTCAAGGGCCGCGGGGCCTGCAGCCATCCCGACGGTACGGCGGGCTTCGCCACCTCCGCCCTCGAGGTCTTCGCCGAGGACCTCGCCCGCCACGCCCGGTCCGGCGACTGCGGCCGCCCGGTCGCCGGGGTGCTGCCGGTGCCGGCCGCCCGCGACGAGGGCGGCAACCGGCGGCTGCACGTCGACTGGTCCCGCTGCGACGGGCACGGCCTGTGCGCCGACGTCGCCCCCGACCTCATCCGGCTGGACGGCAACGGCTATCCGGCCCTCCTCGACGCGCCGGTGCCGGTGCGGCTCGAGCCCGTCGCCACGCAGGCCGTGGCGATGTGCCCGGCCCTGGCCCTGCGCATGGCCGCACCCAAGCACTGACCAGCCCCACAGCACTGACCGGCCAGAGAGCGGCGAGGCGGTGACGCGATGATCGAGGCGAACGGACGGCACGAGCTCCTGTCCGCGCTCTACCGCGAGCACGCCGACGCGCTGCTGCGCTTCGTCGGGCGGCTCACCGCCGGCGACCGGCAGCGGGCCGAGGACATCGTGCAGGAGACGCTGCTGCGGGCCTGGCGCAACGCGGACCGTTTCGACCGCGACGCGGTCGGCTCGCTGCGGCCGTGGCTGTTCACGGTGGCCCGGCGGATCGCGATCGACGAGCACCGCAGCGCGAGCGCCCGGGCCGGCGAGACCTACGGCCAGGATCTCGACGAGGTGTGGGTGGCCGGGCTCGCCCAGCGCGACGAGACCGAGCGGGTGCTGTCCAGCCTCGTGGTGATGGACGCGCTGCGCAGCCTCAGCCGGGCCCACCGCGAGATCATCGTCGAGACGTACCTGCGCGACCGCACGGTGCACGAGGTGGCCGAGCTGCTCGGGCTCCCGCTGGGCACGGCGAAGTCGCGGGTGTACTACGCCCTGCGGGCGCTGCGCGCGGCGCTGGACACAAGGGCTGATACGGAATCGGGCCCAGGATAGTTCGAGGTTTCTCCCAGCTACCTTTGTGAATTTGTCCACTGTGGATCCTTTCAGTCCCGTCCCCTCCGGCCGTCCGTACCACATGGCGGAACGCCAGAGACGGGACCGAGGAGGACGACGTGGCAGCAACGAGGCTCACCGCGACCGTGGCGGGCTGCGCGGCGGCGGCCGCCGCACTGGCCGGCCTGACCGCGTGCGCACCGAGGGGCACCGACGCCGCGGCCGGCTACGACGCCGCCGCGCAGCAACAGATCCCGGCCCTGAACGACGTGGGGGCGAGCTCGGCGCCCCCGCCGAGCACCGCGCCGGCGGCCCCGCTGACGCTGAGGCTCAAGGCGGCGACGATCCCGAAGATGGGCAAGGTCGTCACCGATCAGGACGGCTTGGTTCTGTACCGGTTCGACAAGGACACGGCGAAGCCGCCGAAGTCCAACTGCGTCGACAAGTGCGCCCAGGTCTGGCCGCCCGCACTGACGGACGGCAACCCCGAGCTGACCGGCGTCGACCCGGCCGTGGTCGGCACCGTGGTGCGCGCCGACGGGTCCCGCCAGATCACGCTGGCCGGCTGGCCGGTGTACCGCTACATCGGCGACCCGAAGCCGGGCGCCTGGAAGGGCCAGAACGTCGGCGGCGTGTGGTTCGTCGTGGCCCCCGACGGCAAGAAGAACCTCACCTGCCTGCCCACGCCGGCCCCCACCGCCGTGCAGCCCCCGGCCGCCGCCGGTCCCACCGCGACGACGAACGACGACGGCGGATCCGGCGGCTACTGATGTACCCCGTCGAGCCCGCGGGCGCGGCGCACCGCCGGCCGCCGCGCCGCCGGACGTGGCCGTGGTGGCTGCTCATCGTCGCCGCCGTCGGGACGATGCTCGCCGTGCCGTCGCTGCGGGCGGCCCTCACCCAGGCGCAGGCGGGCGGCTCCGGGACGGCGTATGTTCCCACCCCCACGGCGCACCGGCACGATCCGGAGCAGGACCCCGTGCAGGTCGCGGTGACCGGCCCGGTGACCGGGCCGCTGCCCGAGGGCTGGGTCGTGGCCGCGGGCGGGCCGATCGGGCCGGCCGACCGGGAGTTCCTCGCCAAGGTGCGCCAGGCCGGCCTGTGGGAGGGCCCGGCCGGCCAGATGGCCCAGACCCGGGCGGACGACCAGCGGGTGAAGGAGGTCGGCGCGCAGCTGGCCACCGACCACCGCGGCCTCGACCAGCAGGTGCGCCAGGCGGCCGCGCGGCTCGGGGTACCGCTGCCGGACAAGCCCAGCGACGAGCAGCAGGGCTGGCTCGACGAGCTCAACGGCAAGTTCGGCGCGGACTTCGACAGCACGTTCGCCAACCGGCTGCGGGCCGCGCACGGCAAGGTCTTCGCGCTGGTGTCCTCGATCCGCTCGGGCACCCGCAACGATGTCGTGCGCACCTTCGCGCAGACCGCGGTCAACGTGGTGATGAAGCACATGACCCTGCTGGAGAGCATCGGCAACGTCGACTTCGGCGCCCTGCCCACGCCGGGCCTGGCCGCCGGCATCCCCACGAGCTCCGGCCCCGCCGCCGCGTTTTCGCCCGACGCCGCCTGGGCCGTCGCCGGCCTCGCGCTGGTCGTCGGCGCCGTCGCCGCGTTGCGCATCTACCGCGGTTCCCGGCGCAGCCCAGTCTTCTGATCCAGCGTCTTGTGATCCAGCAGAAAGGACGTGAGCAGGTTGGAACATGTACCCCGGCGCCGCCGGCCGCGGTGGTGGACCGCGGCCGCGGCCGGCGCCGTCGTCATCGGCGCGATGCTGTCGGTCACCTACTACGCCTCCGCCGACGAGGGCCCCGACGCGCTCGCCGACGCCGCGCGCATCCCCAACGACCAGGGCCCGGCCCCGGAGTGCCTGGCTCGTCCATCCACTGTGGACTCGCCGAGCCCCGCGACCGTCCCCGACAAGTGCCACGCGAACATGGGTGGGCCGGCGAACACCGACTTCATCGACATCCGCCAGGTCAAGCCGGCCGGGGGCAACGGCGTGCGCACCGGCCGCAACGCCTCCACCGGCACGTTCGTCTCGGTCTGCGGTACGAACAAGGAGGGCCACCACAACTCCGACAACTTCATCGTGGCCCCCGGCGTGACCAACGGCGCCCACCACGTCCACGACTACGTCGGCAACGTGACGACGGACGGCAACTCGACCGACGCGAGCCTGGCCGCGGGCGGCACCACCTGCCGCTTCGGCGACAAGTCGGCCTACTACTGGCCGGTCCTGCGCCGCACCAACCGCGGCGCCGGCCCCGACGCCGACGCCAACGGCGGCGGCCTGGACGGCAACGTCGGCCAGCTCCTGGAGCCGGTCGCGGTGCGGCTGGAGTTCAGCGGCAACAGCCAGTCGAAGGTCCGCGCCCAGCCGCAGTTCATCCGCATCATCACCGGCGACGCCAAGGCCCTGACCAACGGCCCGGCCAACGCCCGCGCCAAGTGGACGTGCAGTGGCTTCGAGAACCGGACCACGACGAAGTACCCGGTGTGCCCCCAGGGCAGCCAGGTCCAGCGCGTCCTGGAGTTCCCGAGCTGCTGGGACGGCCAGAACACGGACAGCGCCAACCACCGCTCGCACATCGTCTTCCCGAACCCCAACGGCAAGTGCCCCCGCCGCACCTCGGCGGTGCCGCGGCTGACGATGACCATCTCCTACGCCCGCCAGCCGGCCGGCACGTTCGCCCTGGACTCGTTCCCCGAGCAGCTGCACGCCCCGATCACCGACCACGGCGACTTCACCAACGTGATGTCGCAGCAGCTGATGAACTTCGTGGTCGGCTGCATCAACGGCGGCCGCCGCTGCTGAGAGCCCTCCCGCGGCGCCGGCCTGGAAGGAGCCGGCGCGGCGAGCGCCCGGCCGGCGGCGCACCCTGACGAGAGGAGGCTTCGGCCGGCGTGGTGGGACCGGGGCATGGAGAGCCCCGGTCGCACCGCTCTCGCGCGAAGTGTCGGACGCTTACCGGCGCAGTTCGCGGTAGGCGGAGATGACGGCCGTCGTGCGTTCGGCCAGCTCGCGGGCCGCGTCCGGGGTGTGGGTCAGGACCGCCGGGGGTGTCAGGCGGTGCAGGGACTCGTCGGCCCGCCGTACCGCCTCGTGCGCCGCATGCAGCGCGGACTCCGCGCGCACGAAGCCGGCGCACCGGGCGGCCAGCGTGGTCAAGGATTCCAGGCGCCGGTCGATCTCGGCGCTGAGCCGCCGCTGCGAGCGGTCTACCAGGGCCAGCCGCTCCTCCAGGGCCGCCCGCACCGGTGCCTCGGGCGGCAGGGCGCCGAAGCGGGCGTCGTTGAGGGCGGCGTACTGCTCGGCCAGGTCCGCGTGCTCGTCCAGCAGCGCGGCCAGCGTCCACAGCGACGCCGCCACCTCCGTGCGGGGCGACGGGATCTGCACCAGGTCGGCCAGGAACGGCCAGGCCACCAGGATCGTGCGGGCCGCGTCGAAGCCCTTGCGGAACCGGGCCACCTCGGGGCGGGTGGCGAGCATCCGGTGCCGCTCGGCCCACCGGCGCTCCAGCCCGGCTGCGGCCGCGTTGTGCCGCCGGCCGACGTAGACCGCGACGGCGGCGCCGACCGGCAGGGTGAGCAGCGGGTTGATCAGCGCGGAGGCGGTGACGGTGGCGCCGGCGACGATGGCCAGGACGCTGCCGGTGAGCAGGCGGGTGCCGGCCAGATCGGGCGCGGTGCGGGCCCAGTCGTCGCCCTCGTTGCCGGAGAGCCGGATGGCGACCACGCCGTCGTAGTCGGCCCGCTGCACGGTGCCGGCCGGCTCCGGGTCGTCCCGCGAGACCAGGCAGCGGCCGATGTCGTCGAACGCGACGTACAACACCCGTCGATGGTAGGCGAGCAGCGAAAGTGCCGGTTCAGCATGAAAAATGCTGATAAGTCGGATATGTCGGGTGCGCCAGCGCCCGACATATCCGAAAGGCGGCGACTCAGGCCAGCGCCGCGGCCTTCGAAGACAGGTAGCGCTGCTCGGGGAGGCTGGTCGTGCGCTTGGCGGCCAGCGTGTACCACTCGCGGGCCCCGGGCAGGTCGCCGGACATCTCCAGCAGGTGCGCCCGGACCGCGGCAAGCCGGTGGTGGCCGGCCATCCGGTCGTCGCCGTCCAGCGTGGCCAGCAGCCGCAGGCCGGACTCCGGGCCTTTCGCCATGGCCAGCGCCACGGCGTGGTTCAGGGTCACCATCGGGTTCGGGGCGACCCGGGACAGGAGCTGGTACAGCGCCAGGATCTGCCGCCAGTCGGTGTCCCCGGCCCGCGCGGCCTCGTCGTGCACGGCGGCGATGGCGGCCTGCAGCTGGTAGGGGCCGGGCGGGCCCAGCGGCAGGGTACGGGTGATCAGCGCGGTGCCCTCGTCGATCATCGGGCGCAGCCAGGCCGCGCGGTCCTGGTCGGCCAGTGGGACCAGCATCCCGTCCGGGAGGGTGCGGGCCGGGCGGCGGGCGTCGGTGAGCAGCATCAGGGCCAGCAGGCCGGCCACCTCGCCGTCGTCGGGCAGCAGCCGGTGCACCTCGCGGGTCAGCCGGATCGCCTCGGCGGTCAGGTCGCCGCGCTGCAGGTCCGCGCCCGAGGAGGCGGTGTAGCCCTCGTTGAAGATGAGGTACAGCACGTGCAGGACGACCTCGAGGCGGGCCGGGCGCTCCTCGGGCGGCGGCGGGGCGAAGCGGGCGCCGGCCGACTTGATCTTCGCCTTGGCCCGGCTGATGCGCTGGGCCATGGTGGCCTCGGGGACGAAGAAGGCGGCGGCGATCTCGGCCGTGGTCAGGCCGCCGACCGCGCGCAGGGTGAGCGCCAGCTGGGAGGCCGCCGACAGGGCCGGGTGGCAGCACAGGAACAGCAGGGTCAGCGTGTCGTCGCGGTCCGGCACGGCGTCGGACGGCTCGGGCTCCAGGGCGGCGACGGCGGCCTCGCGCCGGCGGCGGGCGTCGTCGGAGCGGAACTGGTCGGTGAGGCGGCGCACGGCGACGGTGATGAGCCAGCCGCGCGGGTTGGCCGGCACCCCCTCGGACGGCCACTGCAGCGCCGCGGCCAGCAGCGCCTCCTGTACCGCGTCCTCGCAGGCGTCGAACTGGCCGTACCGCCGGATCAGGATGCCCAGTACCTGCGGCGCGAGCGCCCGCAGCTCCTCCTCGACCGTCACAACCAACAACTACACCACCGTGGGCCGCGCCCTGTCGGTCGCCAGCCTCACCGCGATCAGGCCGAGCAGCGTGCCGGTGACGTACCGCTGGACCCGCAGCCAGGCCGGCCGCTTGGCCAGGAAGGCGGCGATCGTCCCGGCGGCGCAGACGATGCCGGTGTTCACCAGCATGCTGACCGCGATCTGCACCCCGCCGAGCAGGAACGCCTGGGCCACCAGGTGCCCGGCCCGCACGTCCACGAACTGCGGGATGAGCGACGCGTACATGATCGCCGCCTTCGGGTTGAGCAGGTTGGTCATCAGGCCCATCGCGAAGAGCCGCCGGTTGGAGTCCGGCGGCAGCTCGACCGGGGCGAAGACCGACGTGCCGCCGGGGCGCACGGCCTGGAAGGCGAGCCAGGCGAGGTACCCGGCGCCGGCCAGCTTCACCGCGGTGTACAGCGCCGGGACGGCCGCGAAGACGACGGACAGGCCGGTGGCGGCCAGCGTCAGGTAGACGCCGAACCCGACGGCGACGCCGCCGAGCGAGGTGAGCCCGGCGCGGCGGCCCTGGGTGATGCTGCGGGAGACGAGGTACATCATGTTGGGCCCGGGCGTGAGCACCATGCCCAGCGCCACGAGGGTCACGCCGACAACCGCACCGACGGAGATCATGATCCCACCCTGCCGGGCGCGCCGGCCGGTGGAAACGGCCAATCCGCGGTCAGAGGCCCTTCACCCAGCGGCGCCACTGCGGCTGGGGGGCGTAGCCGCCGGCCGACCAGGCGTGGTGGGCCAGCGCGTTGTCGTCCAGCACCATCGCGTCGGCCCGCCGCCCGCCGAGGGCCCGGAAGCGCTCCTCCGCCGCGTCGAGCAGCGCCTTGCCGATGCCGCGGCGGCGCCGGTCCGGGTGGACGGCGAACCGGTACAGGTGGCAGCGCCAGCCGTCGAAGCCGGCGATCAGCGAGCCGACGATCTCGTCGCCGTCGAGCGCGAGCAGCAGCGCCTCCGGGTCGCGGTCGATCAGCGCGGTCACCGCGGCCGCGTCGTCGCCGACCCGGTTGGTGTCCTCGGCGGCCAGCTTCCAGAACACCAGGACGGCGGGGACGTCGGCATTCGTCGCCGGGCGTAGTCGCATCGGGCCAAGGTACGACACCGGGAGTACAGACGCGGGACGTGACCTTTGCGAGGCTGGGAAGCGTGCGATTCACACCGAAGTGGCGCAAGGCGGTCCTCACGCTGCACGTGGCCACCGCCGTCGGGTGGCTCGGCGTCGACCTCGTCCTGCTGACGCTCGGCATCGCGGGCCTGTCCGGCGCGGCCGACCGCGGGGTGGTGTACCCGGCGCTCGGCCTGGTCGGGCAGGCCCTGTTCGTGCCGCTGACGTTCGTGGTCTGGCTGGTCGGCGTCCTCAACGCGCTGGGCACCCCGTGGGGGCTGCTCAAGTGGTGGTGGGTGGCGGTCAAGCTCGCGGTCGTGACCGTGATGCTCGGCCTCGTCACGTTCGCCCTGTACCCGAACCTGACCCAGGCCTACGACCTCGGCGCCGCGCTAGGCCAGCAGCAGCGGCTCAACCTGGTCATCGCGCCCGCCGTCTCCAGTTCCCTGCTGTTGTTCTCGACGGTGCTGTCGACGTACAAACCGTGGGGTCGCGCCTCCCGCGGTGAGCAGCGTCGCCGCGCCGAGCAGCGCGATGACCACACCGGGGCGCAGCGCCTCGGCGAGCAGGCCGGCCAGCGCGGGCAGTAGTCCCTGCGCGGTCATCAGGCCGGTGGACAGCAACCCGAAGGCCTGGCCGCGGCCCTCTTCCGGCAGCGCGTCGCGGAAGGCCTCCTGCAGCCCGAGGCCGAAGGCGAAGCCCACGCCCACCACGGCGAGCGCGCCGATGAGCGGCGGCCACGACACCGGGGCGGCGAAGGCCAGGCAGGGCAGGCCCATGAGCGCGATGAGCGCGGGCACCAGCCGCTCCCGGCGGGCCGGCCCGACCAGCCGGCCGACCACCAGGTTGCCGCCGATCATGCCGACCGGGATGGCGGCCAGCAGCCAGCCGGCCGCGCCGGCCGGGAAGCCGCGCCCGGCGGCGAAGGGGATGATGAGCGCCTCGGCGCCGGTGACGAAGGCCGGCGGGAGCCACTGCACGAGCAGCAGCCGGCGCACGGTCCGGTCGCGCAGCAGGGCGACGTTGCCCCGCCAGCTGGCAGCGGTCAGGCTCTTGTCGTCGGCGCGCCCGACGGCCGGCATGTCGGTCAGGCCCAGCCGCGTCCAGGCGGCGGCGATCAGGTGGCCGAGGGCCGCCAGCAGCATGGCCCGCCGCCCGCCCAGCGTGGCGACCGCGAGCCCGGCGCCGGCCATGCCGACCAGCTGGGCCAGCGACGAGGCGACGTTGGCCAGCGACCGGCCCAGCACGTAGGCCTCGCCGTGCAGGGTGGCCGCGATCAGCGCGTTCTGCGCGCCGTTGAACACCGGGGTGATGAGCGCGGCCACGGCGACGAGGGCCAGGGCGGCCCACACCGGCATCGGCACCGCCGCCAGCAGGAGCGCGACCGCGGCCTCGGCGAGGTAGCCCAACGCGATCAGGCGGCGGGGCCGGACCCGGTCGGCCAGCGCCCCGATCAGCCCGGCGCCGAGCAGCTGGGGCAGGAAGCCGATGCCGTAGGCGAGCGCGGCCAGGGCCGGCGAGTCGGTCGCGGCGTAGACGAGCAGCGAGAGCGCGACGATCCGCAGGGTGTCGGCCAGGATGCTCAGCGTGCGGGTGCCGAACAGGACCCTGAACGCGCGGTTTTGCAGCACCGCGGAGTACGTCGTCATGTCGCCAGGCTCCGGGACGTACACCTTGGGCAGTTAATGTTTCGTCCCTCGACGTAAGGTCGAAGCATGCTCCGGCTGGAGGTCGACGCCGCCGACCTGCTGCACACCCGCTTCGGGGTGTCGCCGCTGTTCGAGCTGGGCGGCCTGCTGCGCAAGCTAGCCGGCCTGGCGCCGCTGGGCCGGTTCGCGCGGCTGCGGCCCGAGTTCGACCGCCTCCGGGCGCAGACCGATCTCGACGCCGTGGTCGCCCTGCACACCGCCGTCTACGGCGCCGACTTCATCGGGCCGCCCCCGGCCGGGCTGCAGCAGACCTGGACCGCCGACCTCGACGTCGTGCGCGCGACGCCGTTGCCGGTGGCCCGCCGGGAGATCGCCAGGGCCCTCGCCAAGGGTCCCAGGGTCTCGGATTCGGTACTGCGCGTGCTCCGCTCCGCCGACGTGGTCGACCGCCTGGCCGCGGCGCTGGAGTCGGCCTGGCTGGCCCTGCTCGCCCCCGACTGGCCGCAGCTGCGCGCGATCTGCGAGAGCGACGTGGTGCACCGCGCCGGGCGGCTCGGCGAGGGCGGCTGGGCGGCCGCCTTCGACGGCCTGCACCCCGACCTGCGCTGGCGCGACGGCGCCCTCGAGCTGGACACGCCCCTCGAACGGGGCCGCACCGTCCCCACCGACGGCCAGGGTCTGCTGCTGGTGCCCTCGGTGCTGATCTGGCCCCGGTTCGGGGCGTTCACCGACCCGCCCTGGCGCCGCGCGCTGGTCTACCCGGCCCGCGGCGTGGCGGCGTTGTGGGAGGAGATGCCCGCCCAGACCGGCTTGGGGGAGCTGCTCGGCCGCTCCCGGGCCCGGCTGCTGCTCGCGCTGGACTCGCCGGCCAGCACCACCCAGCTGGCGGCCCGGCTGGGCCTGGCCGTGGGGGCCGTCGGCGACCATCTGGCCGTGCTGCGCCGCTCCGGCCTGGTGCGCCCGGCGCGGTCGGGGCGCTCGGTGCTGTACCGCCGCACCGCGCTCGGTGACGCCTTGGCCGCACAGGGGTGACATGTTCCCTCGATCGGACGAACGCCGCGCCGCGCCGAACTAGGCTGCCGGTATCGCGCCCGTCACACGACCAAGGGAGTTTGCTGTGACCTCGAGGCTCAACCCGTACATCAGTTTCCGGGGCAACGCCCGACAGGCGATGGAGTTCTACCAGTCCGTCTTCGGCGGCAACCTGCGGATCAACACGTTCGGCGAGTACGGCGGCGACCCTGCCATCGCCGACCAGGTCATGCACGCGCAGCTGGAGTCGTCGAGCGGCTACAACCTGATGGCGTCGGACACGCCCTCGAACATGACGATCAACCCCGGCGACAACATCACGATCAGCGTCAGCGGGGACGACGCCGTGGAGCTTCGCGGCTACTGGGAGAAGCTGTCGTCCAGCGGCAAGGTCTCCATGCCGCTGGAGAAGCAGATGTGGGGCGACGAGTTCGGCTCCTGCACCGACCAGTTCGGCATCCAGTGGATGGTGAACATCACCCAGCCGCAGGGCTGACCCAGCGCATAGTGTCGGGTCCGTGGCCTTGGACCCCGACGAGCTGATCGCGCTGGACCGTGAGCACGTCTGGCACCCGTACGCGCCGATGCCGGCGACGCAGTCACCGCTGGTGGTCTCGTCGGCCTCGGGCGTGCGGCTGCGCCTGGCCGACGGGCGCGAGCTCGTCGACGGGATGTCCTCGTGGTGGGCGGCGATCCACGGGTACGCCAACCCCGTCCTCGACGCCGCGGTGCGCGACCAGCTCGGGCGGATGAGCCACGTGATGTTCGGCGGACTGACCCACGAGCCCGCGGTCCGGCTGGCCAGGACGCTCGTGGACATCACGCCGGGGCCGCTCGCGCACGTCTTCTTCTGCGACTCCGGCTCCGTCGCCGTCGAGGTCGCGATCAAGATGTGCCTGCAGTACCAGCTCTCGCTGGGCCGCCCGCAGAAGCGCCGGATGCTGACGTGGCGCGGCGGGTACCACGGCGACACGTTCCACCCCATGTCGGTGACCGACCCCGACGGCGGGATGCACAGCCTCTGGCGCGGCGTGCTGCCCGAGCAGGTCTTCGCCCCGATGCCGCCCGTCGAGTACGACCCGTCCTACGTCGAGGAACTGGACGCGCTGCTGCGCGAGCACCGCGACGAGATCGCCGGGATCATCGTGGAGCCCGTCGTGCAGGGCGCGGGCGGGATGCGGTTCCACAGCCCGCGGTACCTCACGGCGCTGCGCGAGCTGGCCGACGAGCACGACGTGCTGCTCGTGTTCGACGAGATCGCCACCGGCTTCGGGCGCACCGGCGCCCTGTTCGCGGCCGACCACGCGGGGGTCGCGCCCGACGTCATGTGCATCGGCAAGGCGATGACCGGGGGGTACCTCAGCATGGGCGCCACCCTGTGCGTCCCCCGCGTCGCCAGCGGGATCAGCCGCGGTGACGTGCCGGTGCTGGCCCACGGCCCGACGTTCATGGGCAACCCGCTCGCCGCCGCCGTCGCCAACGCCTCGATCGAGCTGCTGCTCTCGGGCGACTGGGTGGACGCCGTGACCGGCATCGAGTCCGGCCTCATCCACGGCCTGGCCCCGGCCCGCGCCCTGCCCGGCGTGCGGGACGTGCGCGTCCTCGGGGCCATCGGCGTGGTCCAGCTCGACCACGACGTCGACATGGCCGCGGCCACCCGCGCCGCGGTTGATCATGGCGTCTGGCTGCGGCCGTTCCGTGATCTCGTCTACACCATGCCCCCGTACATCACCGGGGACGACGACCTCGTGCGCCTTTGCCGCGCGGTGATCGCGGCTTCTGAAGTCGGTTAGTTCGTCCATTTGGGACAACATGCCGTGCAAGAACGCGGCAGTGTTACGCAAATATGTCGCGGGACCTTGTGCAAGGTGGTGCGGCAGACCTACTGTCACCTCACTCACGGCGTCCGCCCCCGCCTCGAGCGTCCGAGGTGCATCACCCCATCGCCCCCGCTCGACGTCCGCCCACCTCGATGCGTTCTCGGCGTGCGCCCTCCCGAGAGAAACGAGTCATTCGATGTCACGGAGCACCACAGGAACACCACCGCGGTGGTCCGCGGCGGCGACGGCGGCCCTGATCGGCTTAGGGAGCGTCGTCGCCGGTGGCACCGCCGCGCACGCCGCCTCGGCCTCGCCGACCGTCACGCGGGCGGCCCTGGACCCCGCGCTCGTCGCGGGCCGGGGCGCCAGCGTCGGCTTCGCGGAGCAGGAGGCGGAGCGCGCCCAGACCAACGGGGTGGTCATCGGTCCCGACCGCACGGCGTACACCCTGGCGGCGGAGGCGTCGGGCCGGTCGGCGGTCAAGCTCACGCCCGGGCAGTGGGTGGAGTTCACGCTGCCCAGCGCGGCCAACGCGATCAACGTCCGGTACAGCATCCCGGACGCGCCGAACGGCGGGGGCATCACCGCGCCGCTCGACGTCACGGTCAACGGCAAGTCCAAGCAGACGATGACGCTGACCTCGCAGTACTCCTGGCTGTACAACCAGTACCCGTTCTCCAACGACCCCAACGCCGACCTGCTGCACAGCGACTGGTGGATCACGGAGTGCGGCTGCGTGCCGGCCTTCACCACGCCGGCGCCGCAGATCAGCAAGCCGTTCCGCCCGTTCCACATGTACGACGAGCAGCGCCTGCTGCTCGGCAAGACCTACAAGGCGGGCGATAAGGTCCGGCTGCAGGTCCCGGCGGGCAGCAACGCCGCCTGGACCGCGATCGACCTGCTCGACTCCGAGCTCGTCGGCGCGCCGAAGGTCAACCTGGTCGCGTCCAACGTGCTGTTCTTCGGCGCGGACCCGACCGGCAAGCGCGACTCGGCCGACGCCTTCGACATGGCGATCGCCTTCGCCAAGTGGACCCACCTCAAGGTGTACGTGCCGCCGGGCACGTACCAGGTCAACCGGCACATCATCGTCGACAACGTGACGATCGAGGGCGCCGGCTCGTGGTACACGATCATCAAGGGCCACGAGGTCGCCCTGAGCAAGCCGCTGCCGGACAACTCGATCCACACCGGGGTCGGGTTCTACGGCAAGTACTCGCAGGACGGCGGCAGCAAGAACGTCCACCTCTCCGGTTTCTCGATCATCGGTGACGTGCGCGAGCGCATCGACACCGACCAGGTCAACGGCATCGGCGGGGCGCTGTCGGACTCCACCATCGACGGGCTGTACATCCAGCACACGAAGGTGGGCCTCTGGTTCGACGGCCCGATGAACAACACCAAGGTCACCAACACCACGGTGGTCGACCAGATCGCCGACGGCGTCAACTTCCACCTCGGCGTCACCAACTCGTCCGTGTCGAACAGCTTCTTCCGCAACACGGGCGACGACGCGTTGGCGATGTGGTCGGAGACGACCGCCGACGCGAACAACACGTTCGACCACAACACCGTGCAGACCCCGACGCTGGCCAACGGCATCGCGATCTACGGCGGCAAGGACATCACGGTCTCCAACAACCTGGTGGCCGACCCGATCCGCGAGGGCAGCGCCCTGCACCTGGGCACCCGCTTCGGCGCCCAGCCGTTCTCGGGCACGATCAACGTCACCAACAACACCACGGTCCGGGCCGGGACCTACGAGCTCAACTGGAACATCGGCCTGGGCGCCATCTGGCTGTTCGCGCTCGAGCGCAACATGGACGCGAACATCCAGGTCGTCGGGGACAACTTCCTCGACAACACCTACAACGCGATCATGCTGGTCGTCGACTGGCCGGTGAAGGACCAGTACACGATCACCAACGTCCACTTCAAGAACATCAAGGTGGACGGCACCGGTACCTCGGTCGTCTCGGCCCGCGTCGGCGGCTCGGCCACCTTCGAGAACGTCGACGCCCGCAACGTGGGCGCGGTCGGCGTGAACAACTGCGGCGCGTTCAACTTCAAGCCGACCGGCTCGGAGTTCTCGCTGACCGACCTGGGCGGCAACGACGGCGGCGGCACCACGGGTCCGTGGATGGCGTCGTGGGAGCTGCCGAACACCATCACCTGCGACGACCGCCCGCCGGTCGTGGTTCCCCCGGCTCCCCAGCCCTGGTGATGATCTGACGCTCCTACTGATCTGACGCAAGTGCACCGCGAGGCGCCCCCGGCCGTGCTGGCCGGGGGCGCTTTTCGCGGTCGACGTGGCTTCTTTTCGCGGTCAGCGAGGCACCCAGATCTCGATCTCCGTGCCCTGGCCGGGGCGGCTGAAGATGTCGGTGGTGCCGCCCAGATCCTCGATGCGTCCCCGGATGGACTGGGCCACGCCGAGCCGCCCCTCCCCGGCCGCCTCGCCCAGCCGCGCCGGGTCGAAGCCGGTGCCGTTGTCGCGGACCGTGATGCGTACGCCGTCGCCCTCGTCCTCCAGCAGCACCCAGGCCCGCGCGTCCGGGCCGGCGTGGCGGCGGACGTTGTCCAGGGCGGCCTCGACGGCGGCGGTCACCTCGGCGGCGGCCGGCTGCGGCAACGGGACCGGGCCGGCGGGCGCGGCCACCTCGACCGTGGGCGAGGCCAGAGCGGTGAGGGCGGTGCGCAGGTCGCCCGGCTCGGCGCGTCCGCGCGCGGACGGGGCGGTCGCGCCGCCGCTGAGCAGCGTGCGCAGCGCCACCTCCTGCTCGCCGGCCAGGCTGGCCAGCTCGGCGCCGGTGCCGCCGAGCTCGGCGCCGTGGCGCTGCACCAGGGCCAGGACCTGCAGCACGCCGTCGTGGATGGGGCGGGCCAGGCGGTTGCGCTCGGCCTCGGCGGCCTCGCGGCGGATCTGCTCGGCCAGGCGGCGCTCGGCCCGCCGGTCGGACCAGTGCCGGGCCAGGCCCAGGCCGCCGGCCGCGGCCGCGGCGGCGAACAGCAGCCAGACCGACACGCCCAGGTACTCGCTGCTGGGCAGCGATTTCATGGCCGCTCCGGAGCCGCTGAAGTAGCCGGAGTCGACGACCTGCATGCCGCCGAGCGCCAGCACGCCGGCCAGCGGGCCCAGCGTGGCCGGGGCGGTCCCGCTCGGGGCCAGGGCGGTCGTCGTGGCGCCGACGACGGCGACCGCGGCCGCCGTGACGAGCACCGCGATCAGCATCGCGGGGATGACCCGCTGCTGGTCGGCCAGCTTCTCCGGGTGGCCGATCGTCGCGGAGTAGGCGATGAGCAGCGCCACCGCGGCGGCCACCGTGACCGCGGCGGCGAGGGGAAAGCGCCGGCGGCCGGCGGCGAGCGCCGCGCCGAGCGCCAGGCCGCCCACGACGGCCAGCCACGGCGCCACCGACGCCCGCAGCGCGGACATCGCCAGCAGCAGTGGGGCCGCCGCGGCGAACTGCGCGAGCGCGGCGGTCAGCGCGCCGCCGAGGGGCCACGGCCCGGCGATCGCGGCCAGGACGGCCACCACGACGAGCGTAACCGCGGCGATGATGGCGTTCTCGGCGTCGGCATGGCGGTACAGCGCGTCCTGCGGCACACCGACCAGCTCGGCCAGCCGCTCGGTCGTGATCAGGCTCAGCGGGATCGCCAGGGCGACGGCCAGGCCGCCGGCGATGATGGGCCGGGAGAGGAGGCCGCCCGGGCGCGCGGCCTCGTCGCCGGAGCGCAGCACCCAGACCGCCGGAGCGAGGGCGGCCAGCGCGACGGTGGCGAAGGCGACGTGCCAGTGCGAGATCTCCCCCTGGGTCAGAAACCACCACAGCTGCGAGGAGGCCGAGGCGATCAGGGCGACGCCGACGCTCAACCCGGCGAGGACCGCGCCGAGCCGGGTGTGGCCCCGCCCGATGAGGGACTGGGCGGCGGCGAACACGGCGATGACGGTCAGGGGTCGCGCGGCCGGCAGCAGCGGGAACAGCCAGTCGGGGGCGACGTTGCCGGCCGGGTGCGACACCATCGCGGCCAGCGTGAGCAGCGCCGCGGCGGCGAGCAGCCACGGCCACCAGCGCAGCGCCAGCAGCCCGGCGATGACGACGACGATCGGGGTCGCCGTCTCGGCCAGGCCGGCCGGTGAGCCCCGCAGCGGCAGGTCGAGCAGCAGCGGCGCGTTGCTGCCGCGCATCGGGACCAGGAGCAGGAGCAGGGCGGCCACCCCGGCGGAGGCGATCGCGGCGCGCGGCTGGTTCATGGCAGCGATCATCGCCGATCCGTCCCGGCCGCGCCGACCCCACTGAAGCCAGGATGGGGCAGGCGGACCGGGCGGCCGTCCGGGCGGTGCTCGAAGTGCCACCACTCGTTGTCGTAGGTGCGGTAGAGGCCGAAGCGGTTGCCGTGGCGCTCCAGCCAGCGCGCGCCCTCGGTCGGGCGGATGTCGAGCGCGGTGCCGGCGACGTGGCGGGACGCATGGGGCGGCAGCACGTGGCGCCAGGCCGCCTCGACCGAGCCCTCGCGGGCCACGGCGCGGTGGAACAGGCGCGCCTGCTCCAGCGGGTGGCGGTACCCGGAGGTGAGCCCGATCAGCTCGCCGTCGCGCCACAGCGCCTCGGTCCGGGCCGCCTCGAAGGCCGCGCGGGTCGCCGCCGTCAGGCCGCCGAGGTCCTCGGCCGGGAAGCGGGCGGCCAGCGCCCATTGGCAGGCCGTGAGCCGGGCCCGGCCGGGGGCGACGAGCCAGGCGGCCGGGGCGAGCGCGACGGCGATGGCGCGGGTGATCCTGCGGTACACCCCGTCGCGCCGCCGGGCGTTGGTCGAACGCATGCAAGGACAATGCCGCCCGCGCCCCGGCCCGGTCCTGAGCCGCGGTACCCATTCGTCGATAGGTACCGCGACTCAGCAGTGCCCGGCTACCGGACCGTGCCGGCCGAGCCCGAGCCGCGGCGGACCGGCTCCGCGCAGGCCAGCAACCTGCCGTGCGGCAGGAACTCGACCGCGGTGGCCGCGCCGATCTCCGCCATCGGGGTGAACGTGTGGCCCAGCCCGGCCAGCGCCTGCCCCTCGGGCGACGCGATGAACGCCGGCTCCGCGGTCACCGACGCCGTGTTGCGCTGCGAGGCCCGCGGCGCGGCCAGGGCCTCCGGCAGCGTCATGCCGAGATCGAGCCGGTTGACCAGGATCTGCAGCACCGTGGTGATGATGGTCGAGCCGCCGGGGGAGCCCACGGCGAGGAACGGGCGGCCGTGCTGCAGCACGATCGTCGGCGCCATCGAGCTGCGCGGCCGCTTGCCCGGGCCGGGCAGGTTCGGGTCGCGCTCGGTGCCCTGGGTCGGCGTGAAGTTGAAGTCGGTCAGCTCGTTGTTGAGCAGGAAGCCGCGGCCGGGCACCACGATGCCGTTGCCGCCGATCTGCTCGATGGTGAGCGTGTACTCCACGACGTTGCCCCACTTGTCGGCCACCGTCAGGTTGGTCGTCGACTGCCCCTGGTCGGGCGCGGCGCCGCCCGGCGCGGTGGCACAGCGCTGGTACCGCCCGTCGGGCACGCCCGGCTGGACCGGCTTGGCCAGCGCCTTCGCCGGGTCGATCAGGCAGGCCCGCTCGCCCGCGAAGCCGTCCGTCAGCAGGGCGTCCAGCAGGGGCCGGGGCGTGTAGTCGCCGACGTATCGGTTGCGGTCGGCGAAGGCGAGGGCGCTTGCCTCGAGGTACCGGTGCAAGGCCTGGCTCTTCGGCAGAGCGCGCAGGTCGGAGCGTTCGAGGATGTTCAGCGACTCGCCCACGGTCGAGCCGCCGGACGACGGCGTGGCCATGCCGTAGACGTCGTAGCCGCGGTAGCTGATCCGCGTCGGGGCCGGCCGGCGCACCTCGTAGGCCCGCAGGTCGTCCTGCGTCATGCCGCCGGGGCGGATCGCGTACGGCCACGGCTGCGCCGGGCCCGCCGCGACCGGCGGGCGCTGCACCGTGGCGACGATGTCGCGGCCGATCTCCCCGCGGTAGAAGGTGTCGACGCCGCGGCGGGCCAGCAGCTCGTAGGTCGCCGCGAGGTCCGGGTTGCGCATGGTGCTGCCGACCGCGGGCGGCGCCCCGCCGGGCAGGAACAGCCGGGCCGTGGGCTCGAACTGGGAGAAGGCCGTCGCGTTGTCGGACACCTGCTGGGCGAAGGTGGCGTCGACCGGGAAGCCGTCCCGGGCCACCTGCGCGGCCGGGCGCAGGGCGGCCGACAGCGGCCGGGTGCCCCACAGCCGGGCGGCGGTGTCCCAGGTGGCCAGCGAACCGGGGACGCCGGCGGACAACCCGCTCACCCTGGCCTCCTGGAAGGCGAGCGGCTGCCCGGTGGCCGGGTCGACGAACGCCGTCTCGGTCATCGCGCGCGGGGCGGTCTCGCGGCCGTCGAGGGTGGAGACGCGGCCGGTGCGGGCGTCGTAGTACACGAAGAAGCCGCCACCGCCGATGCCGGACGAGAAGGGCTCGGTCACCCCCAGGGTGGCCGCCACCGCGAGCGCCGCGTCCACCGCGTTGCCGCCGCGGCGCAGCACCTCCAGCCCGGCCGCCGTCGCCATGGGGTCGACCGACGCGACCGCCCCGCCGTAGCCGGAGGCGGTGGGCCCGCTCCTGGTCTCGGCCGCGGCCGGGGCCGCCGGCGCGAGCAATGCTGGCACGAGGAGGATGAGGAGAAGCCTTCGCATCGGTACCTCCACTGATCGACGGCGATCGCTTCTTACCTGCCTACCCGCCGCTGACCTCCGGCACAACCCGGAAGGTACGGCGGTACGCACTCGGGGCGACGCCGATCGTGCTCTGCATGTGCTGGCGCAGCCCCGCGGCCGTGCCGAGCCCCGCCCGGCGGGCCACCACCTCGACCGGCAGGTCGGTGGACTCCAGCAGGGCGCGCGCGTGGTCGACCCGCCGCTGCAGCAGCCAGCGGGCCGGGCTCACCCCGGTCTCCTCGCGGAAGCGGCGGGTGAACGTGCGCACGCTCATCCGCGCGTGCTCGGCCAGGTCCTGCAGCGACAGCGGCGCGTCCAGCCGCTCCTGCGCCCAGGCCCGGGTGCCGGCCAAGGTGACGTCGGCGGTGCGGGGCAGGGGCCGTTCGATGTACTGCGCCTGCCCGCCCTCCCGCCACGGCGGCACCACGCTGCGCCGCGCCGCCCGGTTGGCCACCTCGCTGCCGAAGTCGGTGCGCACCACGTGCAGGCACAGGTCGATGCCGGCGCCCACGCCCGCGCTGGTCAGCACGTCCCCGTCGTCCACGAACAGCACGTCCGGGTCGAGCTTGACCTGCGGGAACAGCTCCCGGAACCGCTCCGCCCACCACCAGTGCGTGGTCGCCGGCCGCTCGTCCAGCAGCCCGGCCGCGGCGAGCACGAACGCGCCGGTGCAGACCGACATCACCCGGGCCCCGCGGGCGTGCGCGGCCCGCAGGGCGGACCTCGTCTCCTCGTCGAGGGAGCCGGTCTCCACCGGGCTGCCGGACCCGATGCCGGAGACGACGACGGTGCCGGCCCGCTCGGTCGCCTCCAGGCCGTGCTCGGGGGCGACCCGGTAGCCGGCCGCGGTCATCACCGGGCGGCCCCCCGGGCTGCAGACCTGGATCTCGTACTTGCGGTGGCCGTTATCGTCCCGGGCGGTGCCGAAGATCTGGCTGGGCGTGCCGAGGTCGAACGGAACGACCCCCTCCAGGGCCACGATGGCCACCAGGTGCCTTTCGTTCATGGCTCAATTCTTGCGCACTATGGCTGTCGGGCCACTCGTTCCGCCGTACCGGATCGGATGCAATGTTTCTTGTGAAACGACTCCACCCGGCCTGGCTGGTCGCCGCCGTCGCGTTCGTCGCCCTCGTCGGCGCCGCGGGCTTCCGCGCGACGCCGGGCGTGCTCATCCACCCCCTGCACGACGAGTTCGGGTGGTCGCTGGGGACCATCTCGCTGGCTGTTTCGATCAACCTGCTGCTGTACGGCGTGACCGCCCCCTTCGCCGCCGCGCTGATGGAGCGCTTCGGCCTGCGACGGGTGGTCGCCTACGCGCTGGTGCTGGTCTCCGCCGGCAGCGGCCTGACGGTGTTCATGCGCCACTCGTGGGAGCTCATCGCGCTGTGGGGCGTGCTGGTCGGCCTGGGCACCGGCTCGATGGCCCTGGCCTTCGTGGCCACGCTGACCGGCCGCTGGTTCGTGAAGCGCCGCGGCCTGGTGACCGGCGTGCTGACCGCCGGCGGCGCCGCCGGCCAGCTGGTGTTCCTGCCGGTCCTGGCCCTGCTGGCCGAGGACCACGGCTGGCGCACCGCCGCCCTGACCGTCGCCGGCGCCGCCCTGGCCGTGGTGCCCCTCGTGTTGTGGCGCCTGCGCGACCACCCGTCCGACCTGGGCGTGACTGCCTACGGCGCCCCGGAGTCCGACGCCCCCGCCGCCCCGCCGCCCCCCGCCACCGGCGCCGCCCGCCGAGCCCTGGGCGCGCTGCGCACGGCATCGCGGACGCCGGCCTTCTGGCTGCTCGCGGGCGGCTTCGCGATCTGCGGCGCGACCACGAACGGCCTGATCGGCACCCACTTCATCCCGGCCGCCCACGACCACGGGATGGCCGAGCCGACCGCGGCGTCGCTGCTGGCCCTCATCGGCCTCTTCGACATCGCCGGCACCATCGCGTCGGGCTGGCTGACCGACCGGATGGACAGCCGCATCCTCCTGGGCTGGTACTACGCCCTGCGCGGCCTCTCGCTGCTGTTCCTTCCGGCCTTGTTCGCCGCCACGGTCCGCCCGAGCATGGTGGTCTTCATCCTGTTCTACGGCCTGGACTGGGTGGCCACGGTCCCGCCGACGGTGGCACTCTGCCGCGAGTACTTCGGCGCCGCCGGCCCGGTGGTCTTCGGCTGGGTCTTCGCGTCCCACCAGTTCGGCGCGGCCATCGCCGCCACCGCGACCGGCGTGCTGCGCGACCGGCTCGGCAACTACGACGCCGCCTGGTACGTCGCGGGCGGCCTGTCCATCGGCGCCGCCGCGCTGTCGCTGATGCTCTTCAAGTCCCGCCACCCGGCGGCCAAGGCCCCCACTCCGGCGGCGGCCGCCCTGGCGGCGTAGCGCCCCGCCCCGACCGCGGCACCCGTCTCACGACTGAGGCGGCGGACCCAGGCCTCTCTTCCGGGCCGGCTCGGCTCGCTGCGCCGGGCTGGTCTGGGCCGGGATTCCCGCCAGGGCTGGCTCGGCGCGTTGGCCCTGGCCGGCCCCGGGCCGAGACTCCCATCGAGGCGGGCTCGGCTCGGCTTGCTGCGCCGGGCTGGTCTGGGCCGGGATTCCCGCCCGGGCTGGCTCGGCGCGTTGGCCCTGGCCGGCTCCGGGCCGAGACTCCCATCGAGGCGGGCTCGGCTCGGCTCGCTGCGCCGGGCTGGTCTGGGCCGGGATCCCCGCCCGGGCTGGCTCGGCGCGCTGGCCCTGGCCGGCCCCGGGCGAGACTCCCATCGAGGCGGGCTCGGCTCGGCTCGCTGCGGCTGGACGGCCGGAGCCTCCGGCGGGCGACGGTCGGGCGCCTCGCTGACGGCCGGGCCCAGGCCCTCGGCGTCAGGCCGACTTAGCGCGCTGTGCCTGACCGGTCCGGGCCGAGATTCCTGTCTCGGCTGGCTCGGCGTGCTGTGCCTGGTCGGCCGGGCCGGGATTGCTCCGCCGGGCGACCCGTCAGGCGCCTCTCTGACGGCCGGGCCTAGCGCCTCGGCGGCAGGCCGACTGCGCCCGGCCGGCCAGCTCAGGGCGCCGACGGCGTCCCGCGGAAGCCCGGGCTTCCGCAGGACTCCGCCTCGCTTCAACCCAGTTGCGAAGGGCCCTACAAGCGGAAGCCCAGGTCCGGGGTGATGGTCAGGGTGTCCATCTGGGCGCGCTGGAGGCGGCCCGAGTGGTCCCAGTTCATCGACTGCCAGCGGGTGAACTGGTCCAGGACCCACACCCCGGACTGGCGGCTGCCGTTGCCCGAGCGGCCGTTGCCGCCGAAGGGCAGGTGGGCCTCGGCGCCCGAGGTGGAGTTGTTGATGCTCACCATGCCGGCGCGGGTGGCCCGGCGGAACGCGAAGGCCTTGGCCGGGTCGGTGGTGTAGATGGCCGCCGACAGGCCGTAGCCGGGGGCGTCGGCCAGCTCGATGGCCTCGTCCAGCGTCGCGTACCGCGCCACGCCCACCAACGGCCCGAACGTCTCCTGCTGGAAGATCTTGTCCTCCGGCCGCACGCCGTGGACCAGGACCGGGTGGTAGAAGAGCCCGGCGGCGGGGTCGCCGGCGAAGCCCTCGCGCGGGTTGCCGGCCGAGATGCGGCCGATGCCGGTCGAGCCGGACACGCGGTGGTGGTCCTCGATCCAGTCGAGAAAGCCCTCGTACCGCTCGGCGAACCGCTCGCTCATCAGCGGGCCGTAGAGGACCGACGGGTCGGTCGGGTCGCCGACGGTGGCGCCGCGCACCGCGGTCTCCAGACGGGCGGTGAACTCGTCCAGGACGCTGTCGTGCACGATCAGGGTGCCGAGGGAGGTGCAGCGCTGGCCCGCCGTGCCGAAGCCCGCGAACAGGGCGCCGTGCACCGCCAGGTCGAGGTCGGCGTCCTCGGTGATCACCATCGGGTTCTTGCCGCCGAGCTCCAGGCAGGGGCTCTGCAGGTGCCGGCCGGCCAGCTCGCCGATGCGGGCGCCGACCTCCGACGAGCCGGTGAACCCGATCTTGTCGATCAGCTGCTCGCCCAGCCCCGCTTCGAGACCGGCGAAGGTCGTCGGGCCGTCGGCGTGGACGATGTCGAAGACCCCATCGGGCACGCCCGCCCGGCGGATCAGCTCGGCGAAAGCGTCGGCGCAGGACGCCGCATACTCGGCCGGCTTCCACACGACGGCGTTGCCGCACAGCAGCGCCGGCACGATGTACCAACTCGGCACCGCGACCGGGAAGTTGCCCGCCGTCACGATGGCCGCCACCCCCACCGGCACGCGGAACGTGAACAGCTGCTTGTCGGGCATCTCGCTCGGCACGGTCTGCCCGTAGAGCCGCCGGCCCTCGCCCAGGAAGAAGTCGCAGGTGTCGACGATCTCCTGGACCTCGCCGCGCGCCTCGGCCAGGGTCTTGCCGACCTCGCGGGTCACCAGCGCGGCCAGGGCCTCGAAGTTGGCCTCGACCAGCCGGCCGAGGTTGGCCACGACCCGCCCGCGGACCGGCGCCGGCACGTCGGCCCAGGCCCGCTGCGCGCGGCGGGCGGACCGGCAGGCGGCCACGAAGGTGTCGGCGTCGGCCAGCGCGACCTCGGCCACGAGGTCGTCGAGCCGGGACGGGTTGACGGAGGACACGCGGTGCTCGGCGGCGGCGATCGGCCGGCCCCCGACGGTCGAAACGATGAGGCGGGTCATGCGTCTATCTTCGCGCGGGGGTACGACAGTTTTGGAGGCTAGGCGGAGTCGGGCGGGTCGAACGCGAGCCGGCCGCCGAACTGGTCGCGCAGCCGCTCGTCGTAGTAGTCCGCCGTGTCGGAGACCCAGTCGCAGGCGTTGCTCAGCTCGATCGGGTCGAGGGTCGAGGCCAGCACCTCGGCCGCCGCGTACACGCAGTCGTCGCGCCAGAAGAGCCGGATGAAGTTCAGCCGCCCGTTGAGGTCGTTGAGCTCGGCGAGCAGCTCCGGGGAGCGCTCGAGCTGGCGCAGCAGCGGCGAGAAGACGCGCACCAGGGGCGGCTCGCTGGCGATCAGGCGCAGGTACAGCACCGCCGTCCCGCTGCGGATCGCCGCCGGGCGGCTCACGAGGTCGGCGGGCACCTCCTGGCCGCCGAGATAGTCGGTGACCAGGCGGTGTACCTTCGCGCGTAAGGCGTCGTCGATCGACACGCGTCCACGATACCGGTGGCCCGCACCCCGGCCTCAGCCGCTCTTGCCCGGCCGTCCCGGCGGCAGGAACCCGCGTCGCCGCGCCTCCTTCACCCACCGGTGCGCCGTGCTCACCGGCACGCCGTGCTCGTCGGCGAGGTCGCAGGCGGGCCGGTGCGAGGCCTGGGCATACGTGAGGTACACGTCGGCGACCTGGCGATAGAACACGTCCGGCCGTCCGCGCATCCGCTCGGCCTCCCGGGGAGCCGCCCGCGGGACGGCCAGCGACGGCTCGACCATCTCCCAGCCCACGTCCTCGGCCACCGGCGGCGCGACGGGTCTGGCCCGGGTGCTGACTGCCGGAGTCGTACCGCCCAAAGCCTCCACCGCCGCCAACTGCGCATTGGCGGCCGCCTCGATGCGCCCGACCGGGATGGCCCGCAACAGCTCGGCGGTCGGCGCGCCGTCGATGCGCAGCCCGGTGAGCACCATCCGCCCGCCCGGCCCGACGCCGATCTGTACCAGCACCGTGCCGGTCAGCGGCGGCTCGTCCTGGCGCCATTCGTACCAGTCGTCAGCGACTGGGAAGAGGCGGCCCCGCACGCGGCAAGGCTAGTCCACATTTCCGCAAATCAACAATTGCGCCAACCTAGACGTCTAGATACGCTTATCTGGACTCACCAGCCACTGAGCGTTCGAGACCGGGGGGCGGTCGCGTGCGAAGCGCGTAACCGAGGGGGCGAGTGGCGGCGTCCGCAGCGAGGAACGGGGGAACGGGGCGACGCGGACGCCGGTCGTCGAGCGGGTCGCGTACAGGCGCGTTCTGCTCGACGACGTCGGTAGCTGAGCCGCGGTCGCGGGGTCTCGCCGGGCCTCGCGACCGCCTTGCCGGCCGGCCTTGAGCGTCGGCCGGCATTGGGGGGCGCCGTCGCTCGAGAGAGCGGCGGTCGGGGGACGGACCGCGTCGGGGGGCACGGTTCCGGGGGGTGCGGCTCGCGGAGTGGGCCCATGCGGGACGCCCGGCCTCGGGGGAGGGCGAGCGTCCCGGCGGCCCGCGCAGGCAGGCGCCAGCCGCGGCGTTGACGGGCGGCCGCCTCGCGGAAAGCCACGGCCAGCGGAGAGGTCGGCCCGCAGAGCCCCCGCCCGTGGAGAGGCCAGGCCCGCGCCCAGCCCGCGGCGTTGAAAGGCGGCCGGCGTGCGGAAATCCCCGGCCCGCGGAGAGGGCGGCCCGCAGGGCGCCGGCCCGTGGAGAGGGTCAGGCCCGTGGAGAGCCCGCGGAGCTTGCAGGCGTCCGGCCTGCGGAGGGTTCGATCCGCGGAACGCCCGCCGCGGAGTGGCCAGGCCCGCGCCCAGCTCAAAGCCATTGAAGGGCCCAGCGCCGCGCGGTTCATGCCCGTGGGAAGTTCATGCCCGCGCCCGGCCCGGCGCGTGTGGGCAGAGCCCTCGCAGGGCGGAGGAAGCCCGAGGGCGAGGCGCCCTCGGGAAACGAAGACGGGTCAGGACGAGGTCGGGGTGGGGGACGCCGTCGACTCCACGGACGAGGTGGCCCTCGGCGCCGGCTCGGCCGGTGATTTGCTCCCGCCGCTGTCCGACCAGGTGAACAGGAACAGGCCCAGCACCCCGGCCACGACGCACATCATGGCGACCGCGGCGATGGTGACCGCCACCCAGATGAGCGCCGCCGACCGCTTCTTCGGCTGGATGACGACAGGAGGCGGGGACGGGTCGTTGTCCAGCATGGCCTCCGCCGCGACCTCCTCCGGGTCGCCCAGAAGCTCCAGGATTGACCGTACCTCGACCTCGGTCTCCTCTTCCGGAGACAGCTCGGCCCGCTTGGCGGCGATGTGCTCGCTCAGGTCGGCCAGCAGCTCGGCGCGCCGGTTGGCGGGGACGCCGGCCAAGGCCTGCTCGACGGCGCGGAGGTAGTCGTTGACCAGGTCATCGTAGGTGTTCATGCGGCCCTCGTTCCGACAATTCGGTCAACTGTGTCGCGGAATGCCGACCACTCCTCGCGGAAGTGGCGCAGGGCCGCGCGGCCCTGGGGGGTCAGGGAGTAGTAGCGCCTCGGGGGGCCGCTGGTGGACTCGCGCCAGGTCGTCTCCAGCCAGCCGAGGCGGCGCAGGCGGGCGAGCATCGGGTACAGCGTTCCCTCGCTCGTCGTCAGGGCGCGCTCGGCGCCCAGGCGGCGGACCAGTTCGACGCCGTACTGCTCCTCTTTCTCCATCAGCGCCAGCACGCAGAACTCCAGCGTCCCGCGGCGCAAGGCGGTGGACAGTGAGCCGGGTACATCCATGTCGCACAGAGTACCTTGCGGCGCAAGCTACCAACATGGCCGAGTCGCTTTTCTGAACGTGCAAAAATGGCGGCATGACCCGCTGGCTCGACGAGGAAGAGCAGGTGACGTGGCGCGCCTTCTACGGGGCGGCCACGCTGCTGATCGACCGGCTCGACCGTGAGTTGCAGCATGACGCCGGCATGCCGCACGCCTACTACGAGATTCTCGTCGTGCTATCCGAGTCGCCTGAGCGGTCGCTGCGGATGAGCGAGCTGGCGCTGCAGACCCGCTCGTCGCGCAGCCGGCTGTCGCACGCGGTGAGCAAGCTCGAGGCGCGCGGCTGGGTGAAGCGGCGCGACTGCGACGACGACAAGCGCGGGCAGTTCGCCGACCTGACGGAGCAGGGCTTCGCGGCGCTGGAAGCGGCCGCGCCCGGGCACGTCGAAACGGTTCGCACCCACCTGTTCGACCCGCTGACCCCGGAGCAGCTCGACCAGCTCCGTCAGATCAGCCAGGCGATCACCGAAACGTTGAAAAAGTAGAAGTCAAGCCTTGTAAGGATCTCTGCCTGTCGATACGGTGCCCACCTCGCGAGCCACGTCGAGGGAGGCCCCGTCATGCCGTCCGTCAGCGCCGCCAAGATCGCATTAGGTGCCCTGATCGGCTTTGCCATGCTTGCCGCGGTACCGGGGGACAATCCCCGGTTGCCGGATGCGCCGCAGCGGCCGACCACCTACGCCTCGGGCGTGCCGGAGTGGGCCGCCGAGCCCTCGATCGCCAGCCTGCTGGACAAGCAGAAGCCGCAGCACGCCGAGCAGTTCTACTTCGTGCTGGCCGACCGTTTCGCCGACGGCGACCCTTCGAACAACACCGGCGGCCTGACCGGGGACCGGCTCAGCACCGGCTACGACCCCACGGACAAGGGCTTCTACCACGGCGGCGACCTCAAGGGCGTCATCAACAAGCTCGACTACATCCAGGGCCTGGGCACGACCGCGATCTGGCTCGCCCCGGTGTTCAAGAACCGGCCGGTGCAGGGCAGCGGGGCCGACGTCTCGGCCGGGTACCACGGCTACTGGATCACCGACTTCACCCAGATCGACCCGCACTTCGGCACCAAGGACGACCTGAAGGTCCTGACCAGGAAGGCGCACCAGCGCGGGATCAAGATCTACCTCGACGTCATCACCAACCACACGGCCGACGTCATCAGATACGCGCAGAACCAGTATTCGTACCGCGACAAGGCCGACTATCCGTACAAGGACGCCAACGGCAACAAGTTCGACGACCGTAACTACGCCGACGGCACCAAGGGTTTCCCGCCGGTCAATGCGCAGTCATTCCCGTACACCCCGGTCTTCCCCACCGAGGCCGACAAGACGGTCAAGCGCCCGGCCTGGCTCAACGACCCGACGATGTACCACAACCGCGGCGACTCGACGTTCACCGGCGAGAACGCGGAGTACGGCGACTTCTTCGGCCTCGACGACCTGTGGACCGAGCGCCCCGAGGTCGTGCAGGGCATGTCGAAGATCTACGCGGACTGGGTCAAAGACAGCGACATCGACGGATATCGGATCGACACCGCCAAGCACGTCGACATGCAGTTCTGGCCGCAGTTCACCAGCGCCGTCGAGAAGGTCGCCAAGCCCGACTTCTTCATGTTCGGCGAGGTGTACGACGCCGACCCGGCCTTCGACTCGACCTACGTGCGCAAGGGGCGCCTGCCGGCCACCCTGGACTTCCCGTTCCAGCAGGCGGCGTCGGACTTCGTCGCCCGCGGCGGCTCCGGCCAGGAGCTGGCCGAGATGTACGCCCAGGATGACCGCTACACGAGTGCCGGGACGAGCGCCCAGACGCTGCCGACGTTCCTCGGCAACCACGACATGGGCCGCATCGGGTACTTCGTCGCCACCGGCGGCACTGACCCCGCCACCCACCTGCGCCGCGACGAGCTGGGCCACGAGCTGATGTTCCTGACCCGCGGCCAGCCGGTGGTGTACTCCGGCGACGAGCAGGGCTTCACCGGCGCGGGCGGGGACAAGGACGCCCGGCAGGACATGTTCGCCACCAGGACGGCCGACTACCTCGACGACGACCTGCTGGGCACCGACCGCACGCACGCGGTGGACAACTACGACGTGACTCACCCGATCTATCGCACGATCGCGAGCCTGGCCCAGCTCCGGGAGCGCAACCCCGCGCTGCGGCAGGGCATCCAGGTGACGCGGTACGCCGACCAGAACGTCTTCGCCTTCTCCCGCATCGACCCGGACCAGCGGGTCGAGTACGTGGTGGCCAGCAACAACGGCAACGGCACCAAGACGGTGAACATCCCGACGTACATGGCGAACACCACCTTCGACCAGATCTACCCCACCGCCGGGGGCCTGGCCGCCTCCGCCGGCGACGGCTCGCTGCAGGTCAGCATCCCGGCGCTGACCACGGTCGTGTTCAAGGCCCGCGGCGCCATCAAGCGGGCGGCCGCCAAGCCGACCATCGCGCTGGGGGTCGACCCGGCCCCGGCGACCATCGCCGAGGTGCGGGCCGCCGTCACCGGCGACCCGCTGTCGACCGTGACCTACGCCGCGCGCGTCGCCGGCGGGCCGTGGAAGCTGCTCGGCACCGACCACGCGGCCCCGTACGCGGCCTACCACGACCTCGACGGGCTGGCCGCGGGCACGAAGCTCGAGTACAAGGCGGTGGTCCGCGACGGCTCGGGACGTACCGCCGAAGCCAAGATCTCCACCGTGGTCGGCACGCCGCCGAGCGCGGCGTCCCCCGACTACGCGGTCGTGCACTACCAGCGGCCGGCCGGGGACTACGGCAGCTGGGGGCTGTATGCCTGGGGCGACGTCCAGGACCCGATGACGTGGCCGGTCGGCGCGCCTTTTGCCGGAGAGGACTCGTACGGGCGCTTCGCATGGGTCAAGCTGAAGCCGGGGGCCGCTAACGTGGGCTTCCTGGTCGTGGACGGTAACGGCGTCAAGGACGTCGCCGCCGACCGCGCGCTCGACCCCACGAAACATCCGGAGATCTGGCTCAAGCAAGGAGATGCGACCATCTACACCTCCGAAGCCGCCGCCACCGGCAGCGTTTCGATCCACTATGGACGGCCCGGGGGTGACTACGCCGGCTGGGGCCTGCACCTGTGGGGCGACGGCCTGGCCGCCGGCACGGCGACCGAATGGTCCAGCCCGCGCCCGCCGGACGGCATCGACTCGTACGGCGCCTACTGGCACGTCCCCGTGAGCGACCCGAGCAAGCCGGTCAACTTCATCGTGCACAACGGCGACGCCAAGGACCCCGGCCCCGACCAGTCGGTGCTGCCCAGCACCCAGGGCGAGGCGTGGATCCGCTCCGGTGAGGCGACCGTGCACCCGACCCGCGCCGCGGCCGAGCACACTGCGGTGCTGCACTATCGCCGACCGGCCGGCGACTACGACGGCTGGGGCCTGCACGTGTGGACCGGCGCCGCGACCGGTACCGACTGGGGCAGCCCGCTGCCGCCGTCGGGCACCGACGCCTTCGGCGTGACGTTCACCGTGCCGCTGGCCGCCAACGCGCCGCTGCTCAACTACATCGTGCACAAGGGCGACACCAAGGACCTGCCGGCCGACCAGGCGCTGGACCTGGTCACCGTCGGGCACGAGGTGTGGGTCCTGTCCGGGGTGGAGAAGTACCTGCTGCCCATCCCGGCCCAGGGCACGCCGGACACCGACGTGAACAAGGCCAAGGCGGTCTGGATCGACCGCAGCACGGTGGCCTGGCGGGCCGGGCCGACCGACGGGCACAGCTACGAGCTGTGGTCCGCGCCGGCCGGCGGGCTGAAGGTCGTGGACGGGCAGCTCGTGGGCAACGCCACGAAGCTACCCATGAGCGCGGTTCCGGGGAACCTGACCGAGAGCCAGCGGGCGAAGTTCCCGCACCTGTGGGCGTACCAGGCCTTCCACCTCGACGGCGACCGCGCCGCGTTCACCGCGGCCCTGCGCGGGCAGGTCGTCGCCGTCGAGCGCGACGCGTCCGGGCAGGTCACCGAGGCGACCGGCGTGCAGCTGGCCGGCGCCCTGGACGACCTCTACGGCGCGGCCCTGAGCGCGAAGCTCGGCCCCACCTTCGACGGCGGCCGGCCGGGCGTGAGCGTGTGGGCGCCGACGGCGCAGGGGGTTTCCCTGGAGCTGTACCGCGACACGACCCAGCCCCCGCAGGTCCTGCCGATGCGCCAGGACGAGCGGACCGGGGTCTGGTCCGTCACGGGCGACAAGAGCTGGAAGAACCTCTACTACAAGTTCCGGGTCACCGCCTTCCAGCCGGCCGTGCACGCGGTCACCACCGCGAGCGTCACCGACCCGTACTCGGTGTCGCTGAGCGCCAACGGCACGCACAGCCAGCTGGCCGACCTGGCCGACCCGGCGCTGCGCCCGGACGGCTGGGCCGGCCTGCGCAAGCCGCTCGCCCCGGCCCGCCCGCAGATCCAGGAGCTGTCGGTGCGCGACTTCTCGATCGCCGACGCCACCGTGCCGGCGCAGATGCGCGGCACCTACCTGGCCTTCACCCAGCCGAGCTCGGCCGGCATGCAGCACCTGAAGCAGCTGGCCTCGGCCGGCACGTCGTACGTGCACCTGCTGCCGGTCTTCGACATCGCCACGATCCCCGAGGTCCGGGCCGACCAGGCGCAGCCGCCGTGCGACCTGGCCGCGCTGCCGGCGGACTCGCCGCAGCAGCAGGCCTGCATCGCGCAGGTGGCCGACCACGACGGCTACAACTGGGGCTACGACCCGTTCCACTACAACGCCCCGGAGGGCTCCTACGCCACCGACCCGCAGGGCACGCCGCGGATCACGCAGTTCCGCCAGATGGTGGCCGGGCTCAACGGCGCGGGCCTGCGCGTGGTGATGGACGTCGTCTACAACCACACGACGGCGGCCGGCACCGACCAGTACTCGGTGCTCGACCAGATCGTGCCGGGCTACTACCAGCGGCTGCTCGACGACGGCACCGTGGCCAACTCCACGTGCTGCGCCAACACCGCGCCCGAGAACGCGATGATGGGCAAGCTGGTGGTCGACTCGATCGTGCAGTGGGCCAAGCAGTACAAGGTCGACGGCTTCCGCTTCGACCTGATGGGGCACCACCCGAAGGCCAACATCCTCGCCGTGCGGGCCGCGCTGGACCAGCTCACGGTGCCCAAGGACGGGGTCGACGGGAAGAAGATCCTGCTGTACGGCGAGGGCTGGAACTTCGGCGAGGTGGCCGGCGACGCGCGCTTCGTGCAGGCCACCCAGGCCAACATGGCGGGCACCGGCGTGGGCACCTTCAACGACCGGATGCGCGACGCCGTCCGCGGCGGCGGCCCGTTCGACGGCAACCCGCGCGTGCAGGGCTTCGCCACCGGCCTCTACACCGACCCCAACGGCGACGCGGTCAACGGCAGCGCGGCCGAGCAGCGGACCCGGCTGCTGCACTACCAGGACCTCATCCAGGTGGGGCTGACCGGCAACCTGGCCGCCTACGAGTTCACCGACTCCACCGGCCACCGGGTCTCCGGCGCGCAGGTCGACTACAACGGCTCCCCGGCCGGGTACACGCGCTCGCCGAGCGAGGCGGTGACGTACGTCGACGCCCACGACAACGAGATCCTGTACGACGCCATGGCCTACAAGCTGCCCACCGGCACGACCGCCGAGCAGCGGGCCCGGCTGCAGGTCCTGGCGCTGTCCACGACCGTGCTCGGGCAGGGCACCGGCTTCGTCGCCGCGGGCTCGGACCGGCTGCGCTCCAAGTCGCTGGACCGCAACTCGTTCAACTCCGGCGACTGGTTCAACCAGATCCGCTGGGACTGCGCCGACGGCAACGGCTTCGGCGCCGGGCTCCCGCCGGCGGCCGACAACCAGGACAAGTGGCCGTACGCCCAGCCGCTGCTGGCCGACC
Organism: Dactylosporangium salmoneum; assembly: GCF_039532525.1. Taxonomy (NCBI): domain Bacteria; kingdom Bacillati; phylum Actinomycetota; class Actinomycetes; order Micromonosporales; family Micromonosporaceae; genus Dactylosporangium; species Dactylosporangium salmoneum. The sequence goes on along the minus strand of NZ_BAAARV010000005.1, from coordinate 143,745 downwards.
CCGCCCTGGTGCCGGGCTGCTCGGCGGTCGACCTGGCGTCGGCCCGCTTCCAGGAGCTGCTGCGCATCCGGGCCAGCTCGCCGGTGTTCGCGCTGGACACCGCGGCCCAGGTGCAGCAGCGGCTGAGCTTCCCGCTCTCCGGGGCGCAGGCCACCCCGGGCGTGATCACCATGGTGCTCGACGCGCGCGGGCTGGACGGGCACTGGCGCTCGCTGGTGGTCGTGTTCAACGCGGGCGCCACGGCGACCACCCAGACCCTGGACGCCTACCGCGGGGCCCAGGTGGCGCTGCACCCGGTCCAGGCCGCCTCGGCCGACCCGGTGGCCCGGCAGTCCACTTTCGACGGTGTGCACGGTGCGTTCACGGTGCCGGCACGGACAGTGGCGGTGTTCGTGCAGGCCGCATGAAACCGAAAAGCCAGGGGTAACCACCCTTGCATGAGTCGATACCGCAACCGCGTCCTGAAGGCGACGGCCGCCATGTGGCTGCTCGTCTTGCTCGCCGACGCCGGCTGGGTGGCGACCTCGCGGGCCGCCCTGACCGCGGCCACGGTGCTCGCCGTGTGCGTGGTCGTCTCGGCCGTGCTGCTCGGGAAGTTCGTCCAGAACCTGCCCCGGCCGGAGCCGGCTCCGATCCGGATCCGCAACGACCGGCGTCGATAACCGGCTAAGCCGCAGTTAACCTTCGTAAAAGGCTCAACCCGGCCCCGGCGGTGCCGTTTGGACCGGCGTGAAGGCCCTTGCGATCGCGCTGCTGATCGGCGGCCTCGGCCCCACGCCCCCGCCGGGGCCGCCACTGCCGGGGCCGCCGCCGATCCTCGAGCCGGTCGGGCCGTCGGCCACGCTGCCCGGCGTCACGGCGGTGCCGGACACCGTCGCGCCGCTGTCCACGCTGCGCGAACCCACCGGGCGTCCCGTCGCCACCTCGCCCGCGCCCGCCTCCCCGGCCGCGCCGGGGCCGGGTGGTGGCTCAGCGTCGGTGAGCCCGGCGCCCGGCCGGTCGAAGGGCGGCGGAAGCACCGCCTGGATCGTCGGCGGCGTCGTCGCGGCCCTTGCCGCCGCGGCCGTCTGGTTCGTTACGCAACGTCGCCGTCACACTCAGTGAGAACAACTCGGCCGTTCGGCTAAGGACTCTTTAGGGATCCGACCTCTTCCAGTAGCGTGCCTGATCGTGTTCCGTAGTGGACCCGGCATTCATTTCCTCGCGTTGGAGCGCTCTCTTCCTCACGCTCCGTATGGAGGACGCTACTTTTAGGAGGCCAGGCGGTGGCAGGCAGCGGCCCCTCCCGCGCCCCTTTACCGCGGCACGGCGTCAGCAGCGCCGGCGGTAGCCAGCCCGGTGGCGGCGCGGCCCGCCGTTCGGCGGGCACCGACACGTCCGTGGCCGGGCACCGCCGCGGCGGCGGCCCGCGGCCGAACCGCTTCCGGTCGGTGCGCGCCCAGCTGCTCGCGCCGATCGCGGTGGCCATGATCGGCCTCGTCGTGCTCGGCGCGATCCAGGTGACGACCTCCGTCGCCGCCGCCCGCGACGCCGGGCACGCCCGGACGCTGACCCAGACCGCCGGCAGCGCGGCGCTGTTCGTCAACGAGCTCGAGCGCGAACTGGCCGAGACCGCCGCGCTGCAGCAGCGCGGCGGCAAGTCCGGCGCCGCCCTCGTCACCGCGCAGCGCTCCCGCACCGATGCCGCCGCCGAGCGCTTCTTCGCCGACGCGAGCGGCGCCGTCAAGGCCGCGCCGGCGCTGGCCACCCCGGTGCGCGTAGTCCGCGACGACTACGGCCAGCTGCGCTACACCCGGCAGTCGATCGACAAGGGCACGGCCACGATGGTGCTGGTCACCGACGTCGTCTACGGCGGCCTGGCCGACGCCCTGCTCACGGTGGCCGACGCGGTGCCCGGCCAGATCGAGGACGTGGAGCTGGCCAAGGCGGCCCGCGCGCTGGCCGCCATGGCCGCCATCGAGCACTACGCCGCGGTCGAGCGCGACCTGCTGCGCACCGTCTTCGGCCGGGCCAACCTGCAGCCCGGCGACCTGGGCGCCCTCTCGCTCATCCAGGGCGCCCGCGGCCAGCGCGAGGCCGAGTTCCGCCGGGTGGCCACGCCGGAGCAGGCCCAGTGGTACTCGAAGGAGATGCAGGGCACCGACGTCGACAACGCCGACAGCATGGCCGCCTCCGCCCGCAACGCCGAGCGCGACATCTCCGGCGTGCGGGTCGACGGCGACGCCTGGTTCGCGGCCCAGAGCGGCGTGATCCGCCGGGTCACCATCGTCAGCCTCGACATCGCCGACAGCCTCGACGCCCGGGCCGGGCAGATCGCGGTCAACGCCACCCGCCGGGCCTGGATCACCGGTCTCGGCGCCGGTCTGCTGGCCGTGGCCGCCCTGACCATCGCGATCATGCTCGCCGTGCGCACCGCCCGCCGCCTCAACCTGCTGCGCAGCGCGGCGCTGCAGGTGGCCCGCCGCGACCTGCCCGACGCCATCACCTCGGTCACCGCCGGTTCGGCCGCCCCGGCCCCGTCGGTGATGGAGGGCGGCCGGACCGCGGCCGAGGTCACCCGCGGCATCGCGGCCACCAACGACGAGGTCGGCCAGGTGGCCGAGGCCTTCGGCACGGTGCACCGCACCGCGCTGCGCCTGGCCGGCGAGCAGGCCGAGCTGCGCGTCGACGTGTCGCGCATGGCCGAGGTGCTGGCCCGGCGCATCCGCACCCTCATCACCCGCCAGCTGCGCCTCCTCGACGAGTTCGAGCGGGACGAGACCGACCCCGACGTGCTGGCCCGGCTCTTCGCCCTGGACCACCTCGCCGCCCGCCTGCGCCGCAACGGGGAGAACCTGCTGGTCCTCTCCGGCGGCGAGCCCGGCCGCCCGCAGACCACCGCCGTCGGGCTCGGCGCGGTTGTCACGGCCGCCGCGTCGGAGATCGAGGACTACGCCCGGGTCGAGTTCCAGCCGGCCGACCTGGCCATCGCCGGCCCGGTCGTCGGCGACCTCGTGCACCTGCTGGCCGAGCTGCTGGAGAACGCGGCCTCGTTCTCACCGCCGACCGAGCCGGTGCTGGTCGACGCGCGGCCGACGGTCGAGGGCGCCATGCTGCGCGTGCACGACCGCGGCATCGGCATCGTCCCGGCCCGCCTGGCCGAGATCAACTCCCGGCTGGCCGTGCCGAGCACCCTGAGCTCGGCCGCGGCCGGCACGATGGGCCTGCACGTGGTCTCCCATCTTGCGGCCCGGCACGGCATCCGGGTGCAGCTGCAGGGCGTCGTCGGCGGCACGGTCGCCTACGTGCTGCTGCCGCACCGGGTGCTCGAGCGCGTCAGCGCCCTGCCCGCCGGCCGCACCCCGGCGAGCGCCGCGCCGGTCCCGGCGGTGCAGGCCCCGGCCCCGCGGCCGGTGCAGGTCCCCTCGACGGTCGGCGCTCCGATCGGCCGGCCCCAGTCCCGGGCGCCCGAGCAGCGGCGCCCGGAGCCCGAGCCCGCGGTCGCGACCCCGTGGTTCCGGCCGTATCTGAGCAGCACCGGAAGTGAGCACAACACCAGCACCAGCACCATCGGGGTCGGCAATTGGAACCAGCCGACGATGGTGCAGCCGGGCGGTCACACCCCGCCGCGCGGCATCGCTCAGGTGGCCCCCCAGCCGCCGCAACCTCCCGCCTACCCCACCCCCACCCCCACCCCACCCCAACCCGCTACCGCCCAACCCACCTGGGGTCCCCCTGGCCCCGGCACATGGCCGCCACGGCCCGGGGGCCCGTCCACCTTCGGAGGTGGCCCAGTGCCGAACGAAGAGCATCTCCCGCGTCGCCGTCCCGGCGCCCAACTCTTGCCGGAAACCACTGAACAGCGCGCCGAGCCCAGAGGCGCGACGGTCGACCCGGAGCAGATCCGGTCGCGGCTGTCGGCGTTCGCCGAGGGCGTCTCGGCCGCTGCACGACGTTCCAACAGCACAACCCCAGGACAAAAGGATTCATGATGTCTCAGCAACCGCACGGCGCCGGACAGCTCGACTGGCTGATGGTGAGCTTCGCGCGGCAGGTGCCCGATGTGGCGCACGCCATCACCGTGTCCGGCGACGGGCTTCGCCTGGCCGCATCGGCCGACCTGCCGGTGGACCAGGCCGACCATCTCGCCGCCGTCATCAGCGGCCTGGCGAGCCTGGTCTTCGGGGCCGCACGGGTCATGCAGGCCGGCCACGTGCGGCAGACGATCGTCGACATGGACGGCGGCGTCATGATCGTGATGTCCGTCGGCGACCGGGCCCTGCTGGGTGTGCTCGCCGCCCCAGGCTGCGACCTGGGCCAGGTCGGCTACGAGACCGCCATGCTGGTCCACCGCGTCGCCGACGCCCTGGACCCCCTTCCGCGCGACGCTCTGTCCAGGTGAGAGGTACCGCTTGAAGCTTCGCAACGTCGCGCTGGCGCTGGTGGTGGCATTCCTTGTCACCGGCTGCGCCAGCGCGCCTCAGCGGCCCGGGGCCGGCCTGTGGCACAACGGCCGGCTGTTCATCGCCACGGGCAACACCACCGGCGTGTACTACACGATCGGCGGCGGCTACGCGGACCTCATCTCCAAGCACGTGACCGGCTACGAGGCCCGGGCCGAGGCCACCGGGGCCTCGGGCGACAACATCCAGCGCGTGGCCACCGGCGACATGGACATCGCGCTGACCCTGGCAGACACGGCGGCCGACGCCTACTCCGGCAAGGGCGCCTTCGACGGCAAGCCGCAGAAGATGGTCGCGCTGGCCCGGGTGTACAAGAGCTACGTCCAGCTCGTCGTGCGCCGCTCGGCCAACATCAACAAGCTCGCCGACCTGCGCGGCAAGCGGGTCTCCACCGGCTCTGTGGGCTCCGGCGCGGACGTCATGGCCGGGCGGGTCCTCATCGCCGGCGGGCTCAACCCCGACACCGACATCGTGCGCGAGCGGCTGTCGCTGCCGGAGACCACCAAGGGCATGCAGAACGGCTCGCTCGACGCCTTCTTCTTCGCCGGTGGCCTGCCCACGCCGGGCATCGCCGACCTGCTCGCCAGCTCGCCGGGCAACTACGTGGTCTTGCCGCTGTCGTCGTTGCTGCAGCCGCTGACGGCCCGCTGGGGGACCGTCTACAGCAGTGCCAAGATCCCGAAGGAGGCGTACGGCACCCCCGCCGACATCGACACGATCGTCATCGGCAACTACATCGTCGTCTCGCCCGACATGCCCGAACAGCTGGCCCACGACCTGACGAAGGTGCTGTTCGAGTACCAGAAGGACCTCGCCAAGGTCCACCCCGAGGGCGGGAACTTCGACAAGGGCACCGCGCCGCAGACCGACCCGATCCCGTTGCATCCGGGGGCCGCACGGTTCTATAGCAGCGGCTGAATGTGTGAGGCCGGCTCGGCGTTATGGATCTCTCATTCGGCGTCCGCGACGAGGGTGAAACGGCCTGGGTGATGTCAGGATGGGCGACGTGACCGGCACCAAACAAAATCTCGTTCACCTGGACGACATCCGGGACGCCGCCGCCCGGATCTCCGGGCTCGTGGTGCGCACCCCGCTGCTGCCCAGCCCGTGGGCCGAGGAGCTGTGGCTCAAGCCGGAGAGCCTGCAGCCGATCGGCGCGTTCAAGCTGCGCGGCGCGACCAACGCACTGCACCGCCTCGACCTGGAGCGGCGCCGCACGGGCGTGGTCACCCACTCGTCGGGCAACCACGGCCAGGCCCTCGCCTACGCGGGCCGGGCGCTGGGCGTGCCGGTCACCGTCGTCATGCCCGAGGTCTCCACGCCGCTGAAGATCGAGGCGACCCGGGGCTACGGTGCCGAGGTCATCCTCGTGCCGCAGTCGCAGCGGGAGTCCGAGGCCAAGCGCCTGGTGGCCGAGCGCGGGCTGACGCTCATCCCGCCGTACGACCACCCGGACATCATCGCCGGTCAGGGCACCATCGGCCTGGAGATCTTCGAGGACCTCTCCAGCGTGGACGTCGTCGTGGTGCCGGTCGGCGGCGGCGGGCTGTCCTCCGGCGTGGCGACCGCGGTCAAGTCGCTCGCCCCGCACGTCGCGGTCATCGGGGTCGAGCCGGCGGTCGCGGCCGACGCCGCCGAGAGCCTCGCCGCCGGCATGGTCCGGGTGTGGCCGGAGGAGCGGATGCTCAGCACCGTCGCCGACGGGCTGCGCACCCCGCTGTCCGAGCTCACGCTGGCCCACCTGTCGACCTACCTCGACGCCATCGTCACGGTGAGCGAGGAGGAGATCCTCGACACGGTCCGGACGCTGGCCCGCAAGGCGCGCCTGATCGTGGAGCCGAGCGGCGCGGCGGCCACCGCGGCGGTGCTGCACCGCCGCGACGAGCTGCCGGCCGGGCGGACCGTCGCCGTGATCAGCGGCGGCAACATCGCCCCCGACCTGGCCGCCCGGCTCTTCGCCTGATCGCCGGGCACCTGCCCGATCGTCGCGTCGCCCGGATCTTCTCCTGAGGGTTATCCACAGGGCTGTGGACAAGCCCTGTGGATAACCGCTGTGGACAACGTGTGGATTACGCCTTGCCGACCTTGTCCAGCACCCAGGCGGCGATGAACGCCTCCTCGCGCCAGGCGTCGTAGCGCCCGCTCGGGCCGCCGTGCCCGGCGCCCATCTCGGTCTTGAGCAGCACCTCCGAGCCCGGCGACGCGACCCGCAGCCGGGCCACCCACTTGGCCGGCTCGTGGTAGAGCACCCGAGTGTCGTTGAGGCTGGTCACGGCGAGGATCGGCGGGTAGGGGACCGCGGCGACGTTCTCGTACGGCGTGTACGACTTCATGTAGGCGTACACCTCGGGATCCTCGAGCGGGTTGCCCCACTCCTCCCACTCGGTGACGGTGAGCGGCAGCGACGGGTCGAGGATCGTGTTCAGCGCGTCGACGAACGGCACCTGGGCGACGATCCCGCCGAACGAGGCCGGGGCCAGGTTGGCCACCGCGCCCATCAGCAGGCCGCCGGCCGAACCGCCGCGGGCCACCACCCGCTCCGGCGCGCTCCAGCCGGCCTTCACCATGTGCTCGGCGCAGGCGATGAAGTCGGTGAAGGTGTGCTTCTTGGCCAGCAGCTTGCCCTCGTCGTACCAGCGGCGGCCCATCTCGCCGCCGCCGCGGATGTGCGCGATGGCGAAGACGACCCCGCGGTCCAGCAGGGACAGGCGCGGGATGGAGAACCAGGGGTCCATTGAGGACTCGTAGGAGCCGTAGCCGTACAGCACGGCCGGCGCCGAGCCGTCCCGCGGGGTGCCGGCCCGGGCCACGATCGAGATCGGCACGCGGGTGCCGTCGTCGGCGATGGCCCACTCGCGGTGCTGCTCGTAGCGGGCCGGGTCGAAGCCGCCGAGCACCGGCTTCTGCTTGCGCAGGGTCAGCTCGCCGCTGTCCAGGTTGCAGTCGTACACCGAGTCGGGCGTCACCATCGACACGTAGTGCAGCCGGAAGGACGTGGTGTCGTACTCCAGGTTGGCCTCGGGCCCGACGGAGTACAGCGGCTCGGGGAACGCGATGTCGTAGGGCGCCGCGCCGTGCAGCGGCACGACCCGGACCCCGGTCAGCCCGTCCCGGCGCAGCGAGACGACCAGGTGCCCGCTGAACGCGTCGACCTGCAGCAGCCGAGTGCCCGGCTGGTGCTCGATGAGCGTGGTCCAGTCGCCGGGGTTGTCCACCGACGTGTACGACAGCGCGAAGTCCTCGGCGCCGTCGTTGTGCAGGATCAGGAACCGGTGGCCGTGGTGCTCGACGGAGTACTCGACGCCCTGCCGGCGCGGCGCGATCGGGCGCGGCGGGGTGTCCGGCGCGTCGGCCGGGATGACCAGCACCTCGCTGGTCAGCTTGCTGTTGATGTCGACGAGCAGGAAGCGCTCCGAGCGGGTCAGCTCGACGCCGACCCAGAAGCGCTCGTCGGGCTCCTCGTGCACGATGACGTCCTCGGACGCCGGGGTGCCCAGCGTGTGCCGCCAGACCCGGTAGGGCCGCCAGGCTTCGTCGACGGTGACGTAGAACAGCGTCGAGCCGTCCGCTGACCAGGCCGAGCCGTAGAACGCGTCCTCGATGACGTCGGGGCGGACCTCGCCGGTGCGCAGGTCCTTCACGCGCAGCGTGAAGCGCTCGTCGCCGGAGAAGTCGGTGCTGTACGCCAGGAGCTGCCCGTCGACGCTGAGGTCGAAGGTGCCGAGGGCGAAGAACTCGGAGTCCCCGGCGAGCTCGTTGCCGTCGAGCAGGACCTCCTCGCCGGGCAGCGCGGCGCCGTCGCCGATCTCGGGGGGCGCCATCCGGCCGTCCGCCGCCGGGACGCGGCAGTGGATGCCGTACTGCTTGCCCTCTTCGGTGCGGGTGTAGTACCAGTAGCCCCCCTTGCGGGTGGGCACCGACAGGTCCGTCTCCTTGGTCCGGGACTTGATCTCGCCGAACAGCGTCTCGCGCAGCGGCTCGAGGTGTGCGGTGGCCGCGGTCGTGAATGCGTTCTCGGCCTCCAGGTAGGGGACCGTGTCCGGATCTTCCTTGTCCTGGAGCCAGAAGTACTCGTCGACCACGGTGTCGCCGTGGTGGACCCGCTCGTGCGGGACTCGCTTCGCGGTGGGCGGCTGCTCGCTTGTCACACAGCCAGACGTTACCCCCTCCGCCACGCAACCACGCGCGTCGTTCGGTGGTCTGTCCATCAGGAGAGAGCGACGCCGGTTACCGTCAAGGTCTCGTAGTTCGGGCGAGACCACGGAGGGATGCCGGTGCGGCGTCGTGGGGTGTTGCACATCGGGGTGACCGGGCTGGCAGCAATGCTGGTCCAGGCGTGCTCCGAGGGGTCGACGAAGACACCTGGGGCGGGGAGCGAACCGTCGGCGCGGGGTACCGCGTCGCCGTCAGTCACTCCGCAAGCCGGATCGACGCTCGACCCCTCGGGGTACGTCCCCAAGCCGGTGCCGATCGCGGAGCTCAAGAAGCTCTACAACTACGACAAGGGCTCGACGCTCAACGCGCAGCTGACCGACAAGCGCACCGGCGACGGGGTCATTCTCGAGGACATCACGTACTCGGACACGCGCGGCAACGACGCCATCCCGGCGTACGTGCTCAGCGCCGACATCCCGGGCGACACCCTGCGCATGCCGGCCATCGTCCTCGGCACCGGCCCGGACGGCGACCGCGACAAGCTGCTGGACGAGGCCACCGGCCTGGCCCGGATGAAGGCCCTGGTCATGGTGGCGAGCGTGCCGATCAAGCCGACCGGCGACCCGATCGCCGACGCGACCGCCATGGCCGCCGCCGTGCTGGCCCAGCGGCGGGCCTTCGACCTGCTCATCCGGCGCACCGACTGCGACGGCTCGCGGGTCGGCTACGCCGGCCACCACTCCGGCGCCGCCCTCGGCGCGGTGCTGCTCGGCCTGGAGTCGCGGATCACCGCCGCCGTCCTCGCCTCCGGCACCAGCCGCTTCTCCCGCTGGATGGTCAAGCAGAAGGTGCCGGCGGACTGGCACGGGTATCTCGACTCGCTGTCCCGCTTCGACGCCGGGCCCTACGTGGCCGTCGGCGGCAAGCGCCCGGTCCTGCTGCAGTTCGGCAAGCAGGACGCGGTGGTGCCGGCCGCGGAGCGCGACGAGCTGACCGCGGCGGTGGCCGGCTCGAAGCAGCGCAAGGACTACGACACCGGCCACGACCTGATCGGCTTCCAGGCCGCCACCGCCGACCGCACCGCCTTCCTCAAGCAGGCGTTGCGCCTGTCGTAGGGCTTGCGGTCCCCGGCGGGGGCGCATAGGCTTCGAACGTATGTTCGATGTCGGTTGGTGCACCATGTGCATCGGCCGGTCGTCGAGCATGAGTTGACGCGCGTCATTGGGAAAGCCTGGATCATGACCTCCTCATCCCGGCTACCGCGATTCCCATCGACCGATCTTCCCCACGACATCGGCTGATGGACCAGGGAGCGGGAGCTGCGGTGACGGTGATCGAGGCGTTGGCCGAGGCGTGCGGGCCGGAGCACGTATGGGAAGCGGGGCCGGTCGACACCGTCGACGGCGTGCCGGTCGGCTGGGTGGCCGCGCCGGGCGGGCCGGGCGAGGTGGCCGACGTGCTGCGCTTCGCCGCCGCCGAGGGGCTCGCCGTGGTGGCCTCCGGTGCCGGCACGAAGCTCGACTGGGGCGCGCCGCCGACGCACGCGGACCTGCTGCTCGACCTGGGCCGGATGACGGGCGTGCTCGAGTACGACGCGGCCGGCCGCACCGCCACCGTCGCCGCCGGCACCCCGCTGCGCGCCCTGCGGGCCATGCTGCTCAAGGACAACCTGCGGCTGCCGCTGGACGTCGGCTCCCCGGCCGCTACCCTCGGCGGCGTCCTCGCCACCAACGAGGCCGGCCCGCTGCGCCACCGCTTCGGCGCGCCGCGCGACCGGGTCACCGGCGTCCGGGTGGCGCTGGACGAGGGCAGCCTGGAGCGCGCGGTCGACGGCTACGACCTGGCCCGGCACGCCTGCGGTTCCTACGGCACCCTCGGCGTCATCACCGAGGCCACGGTACGGCTGGAGCCCCTACCGGCCGCCCGCGCCTGGGTGGTGCGGCCGGTGTCGACCCCGCGCGAGGTGCGGCAGCTGACCGAGGCCCTGGCCGCCTCGGCGCTGGAGCCGGTCGCGATCGAGGCCGATCTGCCCGGCGCCGCGGGTGGCCGCCCGGCCGAGCTCGCCGCGCTCTTCGAGGGCGACCGGGCCGCCGCAGCCCACCGCGCCGAGTCCGCGGCCAAGCTGCTCGGCGGCGGAGCCACGGTCGAGCAGCTGCCGCCGGCCTGGTGGGGCCGCTACCCCTTCGAGGCCGACGACGTGGCCCTGAAGATCTGGGGCCGGCCGAGCGAGCTCTTCGCCGTGGTGTACGCCATCCGCGACGCCGCGGGTGTGCCGGTGCCGGTGCGGGGGTCGGTCGGGCTCGGGGTCGCGCACGTGGCCCTGCCGGACACGGTGACTCCGGAGCGGCTCGACGGGATGCTGACGGCGGCGCGCACGGTGCTGCTGGCCCGGGGCGGCGGGGGCTGCACCCTGCTGCGGGCGCCGCTGGAGCTGCGCGAGCTGGTGGAGACGTACGGGCCGGAGCCGGTGCCGGCGGCCGCGGCCCGGCTCAAGCTGGCCCTCGACCCGGAGGACCGCCTGGCACCGGGCCGCCTGCCCGACCCCTCGTAGTCAGGAGCAGCGCCAGAGCACGGCGTGGTAGGCGCCGTGGGTGTCGCTCGACCCGGAGGACCGCCTGGCACCGGGCCGCCTGCCCGACCCCTCGTAGTCAGGAGCAGCGCCAGAGCACGGCGTGGTAGGCGCCGTGCGTGTCGAAGGACTGGCCGGCCACCACCCGGCCGTCGTCGCTCACGAACGAGGGCGTGTTGGCCGGCACGCGGCCGTGGTAGCCGTACGCGTCGGGCAGCGGGATCCGCTTCCCGCCCGCCAGCAGCACCCCGTGGCCGTCCGTCGTCTCGCCCGCCACCCAGCCCAGGCCGTTGACCGGGCCGCCCGGGATGGTGATGCCCGAGAGGCCCTCCACCTTGCCCGTGCGCAGGTTCCAGCGGACCGGCTGGGCCCGGTCCGTGTACTTGGCGACCATGCCGCTCGCCCAGTCGCCCCGCGCCCACTCGGCGACCACGCTCGGGCCCGGGTTCGGGCCGCCGGTCGGCGTGATCGGGGTGCCCTCCGGCACGGCCAGGCGGCGGGGAGTGCCGTCCGGGGCCCAGGCATAGGCCCACTGCTGGGAGCCGAAGGAGACCACGCCGACCACCGTGCCGTCGTCGGCGATGGCCTTCGGCTCGCCCCATACCGCGCCCTCCGGGAGGGGCAGGAACTCCGGCTCGGCGCTCAGGTCGCGCCACACCGCCGGGCGGGCGTGGGCGCTGCCGATCCAGTGGCCCACCACGTCGCCATAGCTGTTGATGCCGACGGGTTCGATGTCCTCGGGGCGGGGGAGGTCGACGATCCTGCCATCGCGGAGCAGGAAGGCCTTCTCCTGGTCGCGGCCGCCCGAGTAGCCGGCGGCCAGGCCGTTGGCGTTCACCGCGGAGACGGTCGGGTAGGCGCCGGGGACGGGGACCTTGGTGAGCTTGCCGTCCTGCCAGCGGACCACGGCCTGGTCGCCGCCGCTGGGGTCGGTCAGGCCGTAGAAGATCTTCCCGGTCGGGTCGGCCGCCGTCATCAGGGTCTGGCCGTTGCCGTTCTCCGGGAGGCGCTCGGCCCGGCAGGAGGTCGGCACCGGCGCATTGGGGACGGCGGGCGGGACGCTCGGGCGCTGGGTCGAGGCCGGCGTGGTGGTGGGTGTGCCCGCGGGGGGCGCGCTGTTGTCGCGGTTCGTCAGCAGCACCGCCGGCAGCCCGGCCACGACGAGGACGGCCACGCCGATGGCGCCGGCCACGGTGGCGCGGCGGGTGGTGCGCCGGCGGCGGCCCTCCCGCATGGCCCGGGCGATGTCGACCGCCGGCGGGCGGGGGGAGTGGCCGGGCAGGGTCCGCAGCAGGTCGCCGGCGTTGTGTTCGTTGAGGTCGACCACTTCAGCGCTCCTTAGTCAGGGCGGCGACGGGGCGCTCGCCGAGCAGGCGGCGCAGGGCCGCCAGGCCGTGGGAGGTCTGGCTCTTCACCGTGCCGGACGAGACGCCGAGAACCTTGGCGACCTCATCGATGGGCAGGTCGTAGTAGAAGCGCAGCACCAGCACGGCGCGCTGGCGGCGCGGCACCTGGGTCAGGGCGGTGCGCAGCAGGGTGCGGTCCTCGGCCTCGTCGCCGCCGTCGGGGGCGACCGCGTCCGGGGGTTCGGCGAAGAGCCGGACCCGGGCCCAGGCCAGCCGCTTCTCGTCGAGGAACGCGTTGACGAGCATGCTGCGCACGTACCGGTCCAGGTGATCGACCGTGCGGACCCGCGACCACTTCACGTACAGGTTGGTGATCGTCTGCTGGACGATGTCGTCGGCGCGGTGGGAGTCGCCGCTGAGCACGAACGCGAGACGGTGCAGCGCCGGCAGCCGCGCCGTCACGTACTCCACGTACTCGGAGTCGGCGGTGTCGCCCATCGAGGGGTCCCTCCCGTCTAGGGTTTTCGTCCCCCCTCAGACGGGTGCCGTTCCCGCTCAGGTTGTACGCGTCTTCTCCGTCCACACCACCAGCTGCTCGGCGCCGTCGATCTCGGTGGTGTACCGCCGCGAAGGCACCTCGACGAAGCCGAAGCGCCGGTGCAGCGCGATGACCTGCTTGTTCCACGCCAGCGTGCGCCCGCCGACCGAGCGTAGGCCCATCTCGCCGAACGCGTAGTCCACGGCCGCGCGCTCCAGCTCCATCCACGCCGGCAGCAGCTCGCCGCGCTCCTGCAGCCCGTCGACGTCCAGGAAGAAGCCCCACTCGGCGGAGCCGGCGACCGGGTCGTGGTCGTTGAACGTCACGACGCCGCAGTCCCGTCCGGCGTACGAGAAGATCAGCACCCGGCGGGCGGGGTCGGCCCGCACCTTCGCCCACCACTGCGCGTGGCCCTCCGGCGTGATGTACGCCGTCCAGATGCTCGCCCCCCGGGTCTTCGGGTGGTTGCGCCACTCGCGAATGCTCTCCACGTCCGACTCCCGGGCCTCGCGCAGCACCTCGGCACCTCCTAGGTCGTTGAGCACCTTGACGACTCCTACAACGGAGGGAACCCCCTTGAGTAACCTCGACCGCCTTCGCTCCGCCTTCCGTACGGCGCTCGGCCTGCCCGACGACGTCGACGTGGACCGGTTGGAGTACCGCGGCATCGAGCAGTGGGACTCCCTGGCCCACCTGACGCTGGTGGCCGAGATCGAGGACGCGTTCGACGTCATGATCGACACGGATGAGGTCATCGATCTCAGCTCCTTCGACAAGGCCGTCGAGATCCTCGGAAAGCACGATGTCGCGCTCGCCGGCTAGGGTCGCGCTGGTCACCGGCTCCTCCCGCGGGATCGGCCGGGCGGTCGCGCTGGCGCTGGGCGCCGAGGGCTACCAGCTCGTGCTGCACGGCCGCGAGGAGGGCTCGGCCAAGGCCACCGCCGAGGAGATCCCCGGCGAGCACCTGGTCGTGCACGGCGACGTGAGCCGGGCCGAGGACGTGGCCGGGATCGTGCGGGCCGTCTTCGAGCGCCACCGCCGCCTCGACGCCCTGGTGGTCAACGCCGGCGTGCACGAGGCCGGCCTGCTCGGGATGATGGGCGCCGAGGCCGTCGACCGGCTCTTCGCGGTCAATGCGGCCGGTGCCGCGCACACCCTGCAGGCGACGGTGAAGCTGCTGCGCCGCGGCGACGCGCCCGCCGTCGTGCTGGTCTCCTCGGTCATGGGCACCGCCGGCGCGGCCGGCCAGGCCGTCTACGGCGCCTCGAAGGCCGCCGTGGCGGGGCTGGCCCGGGCCGCGGCCAAGGAGCTCGGCCCGGCCGGCATCCGGGTCAACGCGGTCGCCCCCGGCTTCATCGCCACCGACATGCTCGCCTCGCTCGACGAGGCCGGCCGGGCCGAGCGGGTGGAGGCGACCCCGCTGCGCCGTCTGGGCGCGCCCGAGGAGGTGGCCGACGTGGTGGCGTTCCTGCTCTCCAGGCGGGCCCGGTTCGTCACCGGGCAGGTCCTCGGCGTGGACGGCGGGGTGGTCGTGTGAGGCTGCTCAACCCCGCCGCGCGGATCATCGACGCGGCCACCGGCGCGGTCGTCACCGACCTGGTGCGCCCGGAGATCTTCGACGGCGTGCCGCCGGGCGTGGTGTTCCTGCGCATGCCGACCACCGTCGACTCGGTCGCCGCCTACGTGACCGCCTTCGAGCTGGGGCGGCCCGTCGCGCTGCTCGACCCGGGGCTCGCGGACGAGACGCTGCTGGAGTTCATCGACCGGTTCGAGCCGGCCGCCGTGCTCGGGCCGTTGCCGGACGAGCCGGCCAAGGGCTATGCGGCCCTGAACCAGGCATGGGTGCGCGAGACCGGGCCCGACACCGCGCCGCACCCGGACCTGGCCGTCCTCCTGGCCACCTCCGGCTCGACCGGCGACCCGAAGCTCGTCCGGCTGTCCCGGCGGGCGCTGCTGGCCAACGCCGAGTCGATCGTCGAGGCGCTCGGCATCACCGGGGCCGACGTGGCGATCAGCGCGCTGCCGTTCTACTACAGCTACGGCATGTCGGTGCTCAACACGCACCTGGTGGCCGGGGCGGCGCTGGTGGTCGAGGACGGCGGGCTGCTCGGGCGCGGGTTCTGGCCGGCCATCGACCGCTACCGGGTGTCCTCGCTGGCGCTGGTGCCGTCGCAGTACGACATGCTGGTCCGTCTTCGCTTCGACTCCGCCGCGCACCCGGCGCTGCGGACCCTCACCCAGGCCGGCGGCCGGTTGCGGCCCGAGCTCGTGCGCGAGTTCCACGACCGGATGACGGCGGTCGACGGGCGGCTGTTCGTCATGTACGGCCAGACGGAGGCGGCGCCGCGGCTCACCACCCTGCCGGCCGATCGGCTCGGGGAGAAGCCGGGCTCGGTCGGGCCCGCGGTGCCCGGCGGGCGGCTCAGCATCCGCCTCGGGGACGGCACCGAGACGACCGAGCCGAACCTCGTGGGCGAGGTGCTCTACCGGGGCCCCAACGTCATGCTCGGCTACGCCGAGACCGCGGCCGACCTGGCCCGCGGCGACGACCACGGCGGCCTGCTGGTCACCGGCGACCTGGGCCACCTCGACGCCGACGGGTACCTCTACCTGGACGGCCGCCTCAAGCGCTTCGGCAAGGTCTTCGGCGTGCGGCTCAACCTCGACGACATCGAGCGCCTGCTCCCCGTCCCGGCGGCCGCGGTGGCCGGCGACGACCGAGTGATCGTCTTCGCAAACTGCACGAACCCGGTTGAACTCGGGCATAAACTCGCGGAACACCTCAAGCTGCACTGGTCCGGCTTCGAGGTGCGGCCGGTGGAGGGCCTCCCCCTGCTCCCCAACGGAAAGATCGACTACCGGGCGCTGGAGGCGATGCGATGACCGTCTTCACGCTGTCCGAGCTCGAGCGGGAGGCGCGGCTGCTGCCCCGGCTCATCGAGCTGACCGAGCGGCACCGCGCCCGCGGCAAGGAGTACGCCAACATCCTCGCCGCCACCGGCCACCACACCGGGCGGATCTACCGCGACACCGCCGAGCTGCCCTGGCTGCCGGTCCGGCTGTTCAAGACCCAGATGCTCAAGAGCATCCCCGACGAGGCCGTGTTCAAGGTGCTGACCTCCAGCGGCACCACCGGCGACGTCAGCCGGATCTACTTGGACCGCGCGGCCGCCGCCGCGCAGACGAGGATGCTCGGCCAGACCCTGCAGACCGTGCTCGGCCCGCGCCGGCTGCCGATGCTCGTCGTCGACACCACCGCGATCATCAAGGACCGCCGCTCGTTCAGCGCCCGCGGCGCCGGCGTGCTGGGCATGATCACGTTCGGCCGGGACCACGCCTGGGCCCTGGACGAGCAGGGCCGTCCCGACCTGGAGACCATCCGCGGCTTCCTGGCCGAGCACGGCGGCGGCCCGTTCCTGGTCTTCGGTTTCACGTTCATGGTTTGGCAGTACCTGTACGAGCTCGCGAGGGACCACCGGCTGGACCTCGCCAACGGGATCCTGGTCCACTCGGGCGGCTGGAAGAAGCTGGCGGACCGCCGGGTCGGCAACGCCGAGTTCCGCCGGGCGTTTCGCCGCGACACCGGGCTGACCCGCATCCACAACTTCTACGGCATGGTCGAGCAGATCGGCGTCGTGTACCTCGAAGGCCCCGACGGCGACTCGCTGTACTGCCCCGACTTCGCCGACGTGATCGTGCGCGACCCGGACACGTGGGAGCCGCTGCCGCCCGGCCGGCCGGGGCTGGTCGAGGTGCTCAGCACGCTGCCGGAGTCCTACCCCGGGCACGTGCTGCTCACCGAGGACCTGGGCGTGGTGCACGGCGTCGACGACGGCGCCTGGCCCGGCAAGCGCTTCTCCATCCTGGGCCGCCTGCCCCGCGCCGAGGCCCGGGGCTGCAGCGACACCTTCGTCGGGGCCGCGGTATGACGTTTGAGGTGAAATTTCCGCATTTCTCGGGCACGGTGCGCCTGGGTGATCTTCTCCGGGAGGTCACCTCCGAGCCGCCGGCCGGGCGCCTGGCCGTCGGCGACGAGCGGATTCGCGACTTCCTGGCCGCGTTCTCCGCGCGGCTCCTCCGGCCCGACGCGGCCCGCCGCCACCCGGAGCTGGGCTCGCTCGGCTTCTTCCTGCGCAAGGGCGAGCTGGCCCGGGCCGTGGCCCGCCTCGGCGACGGGGCCGGCGGCCAGCGCCGCGCCCCGCGGGGCCTGGTGCTGCACTTCCCGCCGGCCAACGTCGACACGATCTTCGTGTACTCCTGGGCGCTGTCCGCCCTGGCCGGCAACCACAACGTCGTGCGCATCTCCAGCCGCTCGGCCGGGGCCGCCGAGGCCGTGCTGGAGGCGCTCAACGACGCGCTGGCCGGCGCCGACCCGGCCGTGGCGCAGACCCAGCGGATGGTCACCTACGAGCGCGACGACGCGCTGACCGCCGCCCTGAGCGCCGCCTGCGACCTGCGCGTGCTGTGGGGCGGCGACGCCTCGGTGGCCGCGCTGCGCCGCCACCCGATCCGGCCGCTGGCCCGCGAGCTGGCCTTCCCGGACCGTTCCTCGTTCGCCGCGATCTCCGTCGACGGCTGGCTCGCGGCCCCGCCCCAGCAGCGCCGGGCCGCGGTGGCGGGGCTGGCCACCGACCTCTTCTGGTTCGACCAGGCCGCCTGCTCCTCGCCCCGGGACCTGTGCTGGGTCGGCGCGGCCGAGCCGGCCGCGCGGGCCCGGGCCGAGTTCACCGGGATGCTGGCCGAGGAGGTGTCCCGCCGCGGCTGGGCGGTCGACCCGGCGATGGCGGTGGAGAAGTACGTGGCCACCTACGGGCTCGCCGCGACCGGGGCGGCCACCCGGGTCACCTTCGCCGGCAACGCCCTGGCCGAGGTCGACCTGGCCGGCCTCGAGGCGCTGCAGCGGGGCTGGCTGGGCGCGGGCACCATCTGCCACGTCACCGTCGGCTCGCTGGCCGAGCTGGCTCCGGCGGTCACCCGCAAGGACCAGACGCTGAGCCAGTTCGGCTTCTCCCAGGCCGAGCTGGACGACTTCGTCACCGTGCTGGCCGGGCGCGGCCTGGACCGGATCGTGCCGTTCGGCCGGGCGCTGACCTTCGCCGGCGTCTGGGACGGCCTCGACCTGCTGCACGAGTTCACCCGCATCATCACGATCGCCGCCTGAGGAGTTTCCCGAGGTGTCTGTCTCCGTCGTCGTGCCCTGCTACCGCTCCGCGGCCATCCTGCCCAGGCTGGTGGCGCGGCTCAACGCGGTACTGCCGGACATCCATCCGCGGCACGAGATCATCCTCGTGGTCGACAGCACCGACGCCACCTGGGACGCGGCCCGCGCCCTCGCCACCGAGTTCGCCCACGTGCAGGCGATCCGGATGGCCCGCAACTACGGGCAGCACAACGCGCTCATCGCCGGCATCCGGGCCGCCTCCGGCGAGCGGATCATCACGATGGACGACGACCTGCAGCACCCGCCGGAGGAGCTGCCCAAGCTCGTCGCCGCGCTCACCGACGACCTCGACCTGGTCTACGCCGTGCCGGAGACCGAGGAGCACGGCGCCGTGCGCAACCTCACCTCGTGGGGCGCCAAGAGCCTGGTCATGGGGCGCACGATGGGCATTCCCAACGCCGACGTCCTCGGCGCCCTGCGCATCTTCCGCACCTTCCTGCGGGCCGGCTTCGACCAGGTCAGCGGGCCGCACGTGTCCGTGGACATCGTGCTGTCGTGGACCACCACCCGGGTCGGGTCGGTGACCGTGCGGATGGACCGGCGCACCGAGGGCCGCTCGGGCTTCACGCTGAAGTCCTTGACGAAGCACGCCATCAACATGATCCTCGGCTACTCGACCAAGCCTCTGCGGCTGGTGACGTACCTCGGCTTCATGATCGGCGTGTGCGGCGTGCTGCTGACGGCCCGTCTCATCTGGCTGTACTTCATCGGCGACACGAAGGTCGCCGGCTTCACCACGCTCGCCTCGCTCGTCGCGCTGTTCTCCTCGGCCCAGCTCATCGGCATCGGCGTGCTGGGCGAGTACCTGGGCCGCGTCCACGCACACGGCATGGGCCGCCCGACGTACGTGATCCGCGAGAGCACCGCTCAGCGGCGAAATGCCCACGACTTGCTGAGCTGGTAGTTGACGAGCGGGGCGGTGACGATGAGCACCGCCTGCGCGACCAGCACCGGCACGCCCGCGAGCTCCACGAGCAGCGGCAGCCCGGCGTAGGTGAAGAGCATCGCCCACAGGCAGATCACATAGAACTTGAGGAACCCGGACAGCACCGGTCCCTTGCTCACGAACACCCAGCGGCGCTGCAGCGGGTACGTGGCGATCGCGCAGCCCAGGTTGGCCAGCACCGGGAGCGCCAGGTAGTGCAGGTGGTGCCGGGTGGTCAGGTAGAGCGCGGCGAAGAGCGCGTAGTAGACGGCCGACGAAAAGCCGCCGACCGCCACGTAACGCACGCGGCGGTCGGCGAGGAAGCGGTCCATTGTGGTCACTGCGGACACGTCAGCATCCGCCGCGCCGGCCGGTAGGACTGGACCGCGCCGATCACCAGCTCGATGTCGTCGTTGCTCATGCCGGCGTAGAGCGGCAGGCGCAGCAGTCGGTCGGCGACGTCCTCGGTCACCGGGCAGCCGCCGGGGCCCGTGCGGCCGTGCTTGAGCCCGGCCGGGGCCTGGTGCAGCGGCTGGTAGTGGAAGGTGCCCAGCACGCCCCGCTCGAGCAGGTGGCCCAGCATCGCCGAGCGGCTCTCCAGGTCGGGCAGCAGCAGGTAGTACAGGTGGGCCGGCTGGGTGCGGTCGCCGGGCACCGTCGGCTGGCTCACGCCGTGCTCGACCGCCCAGGTGGCCAGCCGGTTGTGGTAGCTGTTCCACACGTGCTGGCGGCGGCGCTGGATCTCGCCGAAGTGCTCCAGCTGGGCGGTCAGGAACGCGGCCAGCAGGTCGGAGGGCAGGTACGACGAGCCGAGGTCCATCCAGCGGTACTTGTCCACCATGCCCCGGAAGAACTGGCCCCGGTTGGTGCCCTTCTCGCGGATGATCTCGGCCCGGTCGTGGAACCGGTCGTCGTTGAGCACCAGCGCGCCGCCCTCGCCGCAGTGCACGTTCTTGGTCTCGTGGAAGCTCTGGGTGGCCAGCTCCCCGATCGAGCCGAGGTTGCGGCCGCGGTACGTGCCGCCGAGCCCGTGCGCGTTGTCCTCGATCACCACCAGGCCGTGCCGGCGGGCGATCGCCATGATCGCGTCCATCTCCACGGCCACGCCGGCGTAGTGCACGACCACGATCGCCCGGGTCCGCTCGGTGACCGCCGCCTCGGTCAGCCGCTCGTCGAGGTTGAGCGTGTCGGGCCGGCAGTCGACGAAGACCGGGGTGGCGCCGCGCAGGGCGTACGCGTTGGCGGTGGAGCAGAACGTGAACGACGGCAGGATCACCTCGTCGCCCGGGCCGAGCTCGAGCAGCAGCGCGGTCATGTCCAGCGCGTGCGTGCACGACGTGGTCAGCAGCGTGTGGCGGGACCCGATGATCTGGTTGAGCAGCTGGTTGGCGCGCTTGGTGAACGGGCCGTCGCCGGTCATCGGGCCGCCGGCCATCGCCTGTTGCATGTATCCGGTCTCGGCCCCGGTGAGGTACCCCTTGTTGAACGGGACGGCGAGTTGCTTCGTGGCTCTCATCGGCGGCGCCTACCTAACGTCAGGAACGGGGCAGCTCGTACACCGCGCAGACGCCGGACCGGTAGCGAAACCGGGCGAAGGTGGATAGTTCCGGCGAAACGGTGCTCTGTGTTTCATCAACGAACAGCCACCGGACTCGGTAGCGGTCGCGCAGCGCTGCCACGTTCTCCACGCTCGGTGCGGCGAAGACGGCGTCGTTGGCCGCGAGCACCTCGGGCTTCCAGTAGGGGACCGCGCCGACCCAGGTCCCGAGGCGCTGCGCCTCCGCGTGCGCGGTGGTGGCGAAGCCCCAGCCCTCGACGAGCATCCTCCGTTCGGAGTACGCGGTCATCGAGAAGTGCAGGTTGCTGCAGCGGCCCTCGAAGGTCAGGCAGTGGGCGTTGGTGGCGACCAGGTCGTCCGGCGCGGAGTGCTCGCGCAGCCAGCGGCCGGCCTCCAGGGTGCCTTCCGAGACGTACCGCGAGTCGCGCACCACGTCGCGCCAGCCCTGCTGCCGCGACTCCTGGGCGATGAGCGCGAAGTGCTGCGCCGAGGTGCTCGCCCCGAAGCCCGCGAGCAGCGCGACGAGCAGGGCGAACGCGGGCGGGCCGCGCCTGATCCGGCGCGCGGCCGCGTAGAGCGCGAGGGTGACCAGCCCCAGCCCGGCGTAGGGCAGCACGAGCTCCGCCGTCGTCGCCGGCCGGGGAATGGCGTGCCGGCCGAGCTGCTGCACGACCTGGACGACCACGAGGCCCAGGAATGCCGCGGCGGCCAAGGGGGCCGCGCGCCGCCAGGTCATCGCGCCCGGGAGCCAGGCGGCCAGGCCGGCCACGGCGGCGATGCTGAGATACGGGCGGGCGGACTCCAGGAAGTACCGCTGGCTGTCCCCGTCCTGGCCCAGCAGCAGCGTGGCCGTGGCGCCGGCCAGCCCGATGCCGAGCATGACCACCAGCTCCGGGCTCAGCGGGCGGCGGCGCAGCCCGGCCAGGCCGGCCCAGATGGCGGCCCAGCACAGCAGGGTCAGGGCGGCCAGCACCAGCAGCCGCCAGGGGACCCGGCCCGCGGAGTAGGCGGTCGTCACGCCGATGCCGCCGGTGGCCATGTCGGTCAGCGGGGCGAGCTTCGTGCCCTGGCTGCTGCCGCCGAACAGGATCAGCTGGGCGGCGAGCGCGCCGGCACAGGTCAGCGCCAGCGCCGCCAGGGCCGGGCGGGACCAGCGGCGGCGGCGCACCCGATCGAGCGCCACCAGCAGGGCCAGGCCGGCGGCCAGCAGCGGCAGGTAGGTGGCCTTGGCGCCCATCACGCCGGCCAGCAGCAGCGCGAAGAGCAGCCAGGCCCGGCGTCCGGCGCCGCCGCGCAGCAGGTCGGTCAGCACCAGCATGAGCGGGACGAACAGGAGGGCGCCGAAGGTCTGGGTCGGGCCGGTCCACACGGTCTGGCGCAGCGCGCCGCCGTCGTCGAGGCCGCTGAAGGCCATGTCGCGGTAGAAGGCGTAGAGCTGCCACTGGTACGGGTTGGGGGCCAGGACCAGCAGGGTCACGGCGCTCGCGGCCGCGCCCGTCCACCAGCCGCCGGTGACCTGGCGGGCCAGCAGCGCCACGAGCAGCGTGAACGCCATGAGCATCGGCAGCATGGACAGGCGCAGCAGCAGGACGTTGGGCTCGATGCCGGTGACCCAGCTCGTGGCGGCCATCTCCGGGTAGACGAACCAGTGGTACAGCAGCGGCTCGCCCTCGATCCACGGCACGCGCATCGGCATGTGGTGGCGGGCCTCGCCGAGCAGGGCCAGGTGGAACGTCGAGTCGGTGTCCGGGGAGGCGTTGGCGGGGTAGCTCAGGCCGTAGACGCGGTAGAACTTGACGCTCCACAGCAGGGGCAGGCCGCACATGGCGGTCATCGCCCAGCGCCACGCGGCGGGCGGGCGGTCGGGGTCCGGTGCGCTCAGGAAGTACCGGCGCAGGCTCTTGCAACTCAGGAAGACGGCGATGGTGCCGAGCGGCCAGGCCAGCACCAGCAGGGGGGCGCCGGCCAGGCGGGCGGGAATGTAGGTGAAGACCTCGCCGACATAGCCCAGGGCGAGGCCGGCGGGGATGTCGGCCATCCCGGGCTTCCTCGTGAGGAACCGCCACCACAGCGTGCCGGGCAGGGCGATGCCCAGGGCCAGGTACAGCGCGAAGATCGCGGTGGTCGCCGGGGGCACGCGGTAGTACCACAGCACGGCGACGGCGGCGAGCAGCAGCAGCGCCGGGCCCGCGAACCGCTGCTCGCGGCGCCCGGCGGCCCTGGTCGTCGGAAGGGTTGGAGTGTCGCGGGGTTCAGTCGGCGCGGTCGCCCTCGTCGGGGTCTGCACAGTCGGGGTCAACGATCGCGCCGGTCAGGTGTGGCTTGCCTGTCCTTCGATCGTGTACGTCGAACCGCCAGCCCTTGCCGTCGCCGCCTCGGCGTGCTCGGAACGCGACGGTGGCCGGGAGCAGGACGGGGAGCTTGAAGGCGACCTCCGCGGCGTACGCGTCGGGGAGGCGGCCCTCCAGCGCGGCCAGGCACCTCGCCTTGGTCCACATGCCGTGCGCGATCGTCGAGGGGAAGCCGAACGCCCTGGCCAGGATGCGGCTCGTGTGGATGGGGTTGCGGTCGGCGCTCACGGCCGCGTAGTCGGTGCCGGTGCTTCTCGGCACGCGCCAGACGATCTCCCCCGGCTGCTCGTCCGGCGCGCTCCTGCCCGACCTCTCGGACTTCCCGGACTTCCTGAGATACGTCGAGCGGTCCACCCAGACCTCCTCGCCGTCGACGGTCGCCGTGGCCACCACGTCCAGCTGGGTGCCCCGGTCGTGCGGGCGCAGGTGCTCCGCCCGCACCTCCAGCGAGAGCGTCTCGTCGGCGCGCAGCGGGCGGCGCACCTCGACGCGGTTGGCCACGTGCACCAGGCCGAGGATCGGGAACGGGAAGTCGCTCGCCGTCATCAGGGCCATGGCCAGCGGGAACGCCAGCACGTGGGGGTAGGTGGCGGGCAGCTCGTCGGACAGCCGGAACCCGCACACCCGGTCGTACTCGGCCAGGTGCGCCCGGTCGACGCGCACCCCGTCGAGCCGCAGCGCCCGGTCGGGAAGCGCGGTGCCGCCGGCCGAGCGGCGCAGGGCGGCCGCCCGGTAGAGCGGCCCCATCCGGGGCGGGCGCTGCAGGACGGTGACCTCCGGCATCTCAGGCCCCCAGCAGGCTCTGCCCGCAGACCCGGATGACGTTGCCGTTCACGCCGCCCGAGGCGGGGTTGGCCAGCCAGGCGATCGTCTCGGCCACGTCGACCGGCAGGCCGCCCTGCGACATGCTGTTGAGCCGCCGGCCGCCCTCGCGCACGAACATCGGCATGGCCGCGGTCATCGTCGTCTCGATGAAGCCCGGCGCCACCGCGTTGATCGTGAGCCCGCGCTCGGCGACCGCCCCGGCGGTGGCCTGGACCAGGCCGATCACGCCGGCCTTGGAGGTGGCGTAGTTGGTCTGGCCGCGGTTGCCGGCGATGCCGGAGACCGAGGAGACCGTGACGATCCGGCCGTTGCCGCCGAGCAGGTTCTCGGCCAGCAGCACGTCGTTGATCCGCTCCTGGCTGGACAGGTTGACGTCGAGCACCGAGCGCCACTGCCCCTCGTCCATCCGCCCGAGCGTCTTGTCCCGGGTGATGCCGGCGTTGTGCACGAAGACGTCGGCGTGCACGTGCCGGGTCGCGATGAAGTCGGCCAGCCGCCGCGGCGCGTCCTCGGCGGTCAGGTCGAGCTGCAGGGCGGTGCCCTTCACCTCGTTGGCCACCCGCGACAGGTCCTCGCCGGCGGCCGGCACGTCGAGGCAGACCACGTGGGCGCCCTCGCGGGCCAGCACCCGGGCGATCGCCTCGCCGATGCCGCGGGCGGCGCCGGTCACGATCGCGGTGCGGCCCACCAGCGGCTGGTCCCAGTCGTCCGGGACGTCCACCGCGGCCGGGCCGATGCGCACGACCTGGCCCGAGACGTACGCCGAGCGCCCCGACAGCAGGAACCGCAGCGTCGACTCGGTGGCCTCCTCGGCGCCCGGGGCCACGTACACCAGCTGGGCGGTCGAGCCGCGCCCGACCTCCTTGCCCATCGAGCGCACGAACCCCTCGAGCGCGCGCTGGGCGGTGGCCTCCCGGGCGCTGGTGCACAGCTCGGGCGGACTCCCGAGGACGATGATCCGCCCCGACGGGCGCAGCGAGCGGATCACGGGGTGGAAGAACTCGTAGAGGGCGGACAGCCCCTCGCTGTCCGTGATACTGCTGGCGTCGAAGATCAGGCCGGCGCAGTGCCCGTCCGGCCCGGCCGCGCCGAACCCGGGCATCT
>NZ_BAAARV010000005.1:117288-118643 GCF_039532525.1 Dactylosporangium salmoneum | reverse complement strand
TCCTTGTCGTAGCGGCGCAGCCTCGGCGGGTCCGGCAGGCCAAGGCGTCTGACGAGGAACTTCCCTGCGCCCGAGTGGGCGAAGGCGGCGTAGCGGTCGGTCATTGCGGTGCCTCCCCAGTCACAACAAACGCGCTAACCTACTCGCGAGTAGGGTAACGCCAACGTGCCCTGTCGCGTCGAGAAGGAGACTCCGATGGCCCCCTCGAAAGCCCGTTCGGAACGGCCTGTCCGGGTAGCAGTCGTCGGCGGTAACCGCATTCCCTTTGCGCGCTCGGGCAGCGCCTACGCCACTGCATCAAACCAGGACATGCTGACCGCCGCCATAGACGGACTCGTGGCGCGTTTCGGCCTCGCCGGGGAGCGGCTGGGCGAGGTCGCCGCGGGCGCGGTGCTCAAACACAGCCGCGATTTCAACCTCACGCGGGAATCCGTGCTCGGATCCCGCCTCGACCCGCGGACTCCTGCGTACGACGTGCAGCAGGCCTGCGGAACCGGTCTCGAGGCGGCCATCCTGGTGGCCAACAAGATCGCCCTCGGGCAGATCGAGGCGGGCATCGCGGGCGGCGTCGACACGACGTCCGACGCGCCGCTCGGGGTGAACGACGACGCCCGCCGGATCATGATGGAGCTCAATCGGGCCCGGTCCCTCGGCGGCCGGCTGCGCGCGGTCAGCAAGTTCCGGCCGACCCAGCTGCGGCCGGACATTCCCCGCAACTCCGAGCCGCGCACCGGGCTGTCGATGGGCGAGTCGGCCGCGCTCACCGCGCTCGAGTTCGCGATCGGCCGCGAGGAGCAGGACGCCCTCGCCTTCGCCTCGCACCAGAAGCTGGCCGCCGCCTACGAGCGCGGGTTCTTCGACGATCTCGTCACGCCGTACCTCGGCCTGTCCCGCGACCAGAACCTGCGCCCCGACACCTCGCTGGAGAAGCTCGCCAAGCTCAAGCCGGTCTACGGCCGCGGCCCGGAGGCCACAATGACCGCCGGCAACTCCACGCCCCTCACCGACGGGGCGGCGGTCGTGCTGCTGGCGTCCGAGGAGTGGGCCCGGGCGCGCAGCCTGCCGATCCTGGCGTACTTCGAGACCGCCGAGACGGCCGCGGTGGACTTCGTGCACGGCGGCGACGGACTGCTCATGGCCCCCGCGTACGCGGTGCCCCGGATGCTCGCCCGCGAGGGCCTCACCCTGCAGGACTTCGACTACTACGAGATCCACGAGGCGTTCGCCTCGCAGGTGCTGGCCACCCTCAAGGCGTGGGAGGACCCGACCTTCTGCAAGGAGCGGCTGGGCCTGGACGAGCCGCTCGGCGCGATCGACCGGGCCAAGCTCAACGTCAACGGTTCCTCGCTGGCCGC
>NZ_BAAARV010000005.1:110873-117226 GCF_039532525.1 Dactylosporangium salmoneum | reverse complement strand
GCGGCTCGGGTCGCGGCCTGATCTCCATCTGCGCGGCCGGCGGCCAGGGGGTGACCGCCGTCCTGACGCGCTGAAAGTGGCACTTCCCAATATCGTGGGTGCATGACCGTCCAGCCCACCATGCTGCGCCCGGCCACCCAGCGTCCCGCCTGGCAGACCGTCCTCGGCCTGGTCCTGGCCCTGCCCGCGCTCGTCCTGCTGATCACCTCCTACGTCGAGCCCGCCGTCTGGACGATCCGCACGTCGTTTCGCCGATTCACGGGCATCCGCACGCTGAGCGGGGGCGACACGCCGTCGGCCGGCTGGGACAACTACCACCGCGCCTACGAGCAGGGGCTCGCCGGCTCGCTCTGGTACGTGCTGAGCCTGGTCGCGATCCCGCTGCTGGCGGTGCTGGTCCTGGCCCCGGCGCTGGCCTGGGCGGCCCACTCGTCCGGCCGGGTCGTGCGCTGGACCGCCCGGGGCGCGC
This sequence comes from Dactylosporangium salmoneum, assembly GCF_039532525.1. NCBI lineage: Bacteria > Bacillati > Actinomycetota > Actinomycetes > Micromonosporales > Micromonosporaceae > Dactylosporangium > Dactylosporangium salmoneum. Next base: position 116,757 of record NZ_BAAARV010000005.1, on the reverse strand, counting down.
TGGTGATCCCGCTGGCCGCGTTCTCGCCGTACGGCATCGCGCTGGCGGCGGCCCACGCGGACCGGGGCCAGCGGTGGGCCTACTGGTCGGGCACGTTCGGCGTGTTCGTGGCCGTCGCCGCGCTGGTGTACCTGGCCGCGTTCCGCACGAACCGCAGCCCGTGGCCGGCGGTCGTCGTCTCCGCCGGCCTCTCGGTGCTCGGCGTGCTCGCCGCGGTGCTGCAGGAGTTCACGTACGGCTGGACCTTCCGCTTCAGCGGCCAGCACGGGCACGACACCCCGGCGACGATGATGTACGAACGCGCGTTCGTCACCCTCAACTTCGGCACCGCCGCGGCCATCGCCACCACCGTGCTCGTGCCGCTCCTGCTGCTCGGCGCCCTCGCCACCGTCGTGTTCGCCCGGACCGGGCTGCGGCTGCAGTGGCGCCCCGACATCGCCCCCTTGCGCACCGCCGCCCGGCCCGCGGCCGTCGGACTGCTGGTGCTCGTGCTGGCGGTGACCATCGCCGGGCTGTGGCCGTGGCTGTCCCACCTCGGCCAGCAGGGCCGCCCGAACGCCCCCTCGACCTGGGTGAACACCTGGATCCCGCCGCTGATCTCGACGCTGGTCGGGGTCAGCGCGGCGGCGCTGGCCGCGTTCGGCATCAGCGGCCTGCGCCCGCTGGGCCGGCACAGCGAGTGGCTGCTGATGCCCTTCGGCCTCTTCCTGTTCGTCGGCGGCATGCCCCTCGCGCTGCGCGCCTACGCCGCCGGTGCGACGGCCGCGCGCCTCGACTCGTTCGACGCGCTGATCCCGCCGTCGCGGCTGGCCATCCCCGCGCTGTTCGCCTTCGCGCTGCTCTTCCGCGGGCAAGCGCTGCGCCGCGAGGCGCTGCTGCAGGAGGGTCGGCCGGCGTCCTGGTGGTCGGTGCTGGTGCCGGGGCTGCCGATGGCCGGGCTGCTGTACCTCGGCACGTGGCTCTTCCAGGCCCAGGACGTCCTCTGGCCGCTGATCACCTCGACCTCGAACTACCCGACGGCGCAGCTGGAGTTCGTCCGGGTGCTGCAGTCCAGGGTCACGGAGGGCCTGCCGTACGGCGCCCTGCTGCCCATCCCGATGCTCGTGCTCGCCCTGCTCGTGGGCGTGGCCGCCCAGCTGTTCCTCGCGGACAAGGTCGCCCTGCAGGTAGGGCCACCGGAGCGTGACCACCCGCCGAGGACGTGAGGGAGAATGGGCGCGTGGACAAGCCCCGTATTCCCGATGTGCTCGCCGCCCGTTACGCCTCGCCCGAGCTGGTGGGCATCTGGTCGCCCGAGGAGAAGGTGCGCCTCGAGCGCCGCCTCTGGGTGGCCGTGCTCAAGGCCCAGCGCGAGCTCGGGGTAGCCGTGCCCGACGGCGTGGTCGAGGCCTACGAGCGGGTCGTGGACGACGTCGACCTGATCTCGATCGCCGAGCGGGAGCGGGTCACCCGCCACGACGTGAAGGCGCGCATCGAGGAGTTCTCCGAGCTGGCCGGCCACGAGCACATCCACAAGGGGATGACCTCGCGGGACCTGACCGAGAACGTGGAGCAGCTGCAGATCCGGCTCTCCCTGGAGCTGGTCCGCGACCGCATGGTGGCGGCGCTGGCCCGGCTGGCGGCGCGGGCGAAGCAGCACGACGAGCTGGTCATGGTCGGGCGCTCGCACAACGTCCCGGCGCAGGCCACGACCCTCGGCAAGCGGTTCGCCAGCGCGGCCGAGGAGCTGCTCCTGGCGTACCGCCGGATCGAGAACCTTCTCGAGCGCTATCCGCTGCGCGGGATCAAGGGTCCGGTCGGCACCGCCGCCGACCAGCTCGACCTCTTCGGCGGCGACGCCGGAAAGGTGGCCGAGCTGGAGCGCCGGGTGGCCGCGCACCTGGGCTTCAACCACGTGCTGACGAGCGTCGGCCAGGTGTACCCCCGCTCGCTGGACTTCGACGTGGTGTCCGCCCTCGCCCAGGCCGTCGCCGGCCCGTCGAGCCTCGCTACCACGATCCGCCTGATGGCCGGGTACGAGCTGGTCACCGAGGGGTTCAAGGCCGGCCAGGTCGGCTCCTCGGCGATGCCGCACAAGATGAACACGCGCTCCTGCGAGCGGGTCAACGGCCTGGCCGTGATCACCCGCGGGTACCTGTCCATGGTCGGCGAGCTGGCCGGCGACCAGTGGAACGAGGGCGACGTCTCCTGCTCGGTCGTGCGCCGGGTGGCGCTGCCCGACGCCTTCTTCGCGGTGGATGGGCTGTTTGCCACGTTCCTCACCGTTCTCGACGAGTTCGGGGCATATCCGGCGGTCGTGGCCCGCGAGCTGGACCGCTACCTGCCGTTCCTGGCCACCACCCGGGTGCTCGTGGCGGCCGTCGGGCGGGGCGTCGGCCGTGAGGATGCTCACGAAGCCATCAAGGAGCACGCCGTCGCCGTGGCGCTCGCCATGCGCGAGAAGGGTGCCCAGGACAACGATCTGCTCGCCCGGCTGGCCGGTGACGAGCGCCTCCGGCTGACTCCCGAGGAGGTGAATGCCCTGGTCGCGGACCCTGAGACCTTCATCGGGGCGGCGTCGGCCCAGGTCGGCGCGGTGGTGGCGGAGATCGCCGAGGTGGTCGCCGCGCACCCCACCGCCGGTGCCTACGTGCCGCCGCCCATCCTCTGACGCCGATCTTGGCTCCTCGCGGGGCCGCTAAGATGCGTGTCGGGCGATGTTCCTGGGCTTCGCCGCGGCGTCCACCGAACCGTGACACGGCCGGTGAACTGCGGCGTTGCCCCGCCCGGTAGGCTCGTGTCGCTCGCCCTCGAGCGCCCGACTCAACGTCAGGAGTGCCCCGTGGCCCGCGTCGTGGTGGACGTCATGCTCAAACCAGAGATCCTGGACCCTCAGGGTCAGGCCGTCGCGAACGCGCTGCCGCGCCTCGGCGTGGTTGACGTGGCGTCGGTGCGCATCGGCAAGCGCATCGAGATCGAGTTCGAGGGCGCCGCCGACCTCGACCGGGCCCGCGAGATCGCCGACAAGCTGCTCGCCAACCCGGTGATCGAGGACTTCACGCTGCGCGTCGAAGAGCCGGAGAGCGGGGAGCAGTGACCGCCCGCATCGGTGTCGTCACCTTCCCCGGCTCCCTCGACGACCGGGACGCCGCCCGGGCCGTGCACCTCGCCGGCGCCGCGGCCATCCCGCTGTGGCACGCCGACGCGGAGCTCTACGGCGTCGACGCCGTGATCCTGCCCGGCGGCTTCTCGTACGGCGACTACCTGCGGGCCGGCGCCATCGCCCGGTTCTCCGCGGTCATGGAGTCGATCGTCCGGGCGGCCGGCGACGGGCTGCCCGTGCTCGGCATCTGCAACGGCTTCCAGGTGCTCTGCGAGGCCCACCTGCTGCCGGGCGCGCTCACCCGCAACCAGCACCTGCACTTCCGCAACCGCGACCAGGGCCTGCGCATCGAGAACAACACGACGTCGTGGACCGTCGGCTTCCAGCCGCGGCAGGAGGTCGTGATCCCGGTCAAGAACGGCGAAGGCTGCTACATGGCCGACGCGCGCACGCTCGACGAGCTGGAGGGCGAGGGGCGGGTCGTCGCGCGGTACATCCGCGGGAACCCCAACGGGTCGCTGCACGACATCGCGGCGATCAGCAATGCGGCCGGCAACGTCGTCGGGATCATGCCGCACCCCGAGCACGCCGTCGAGGTGCTCACCGGGCCGTCCATCGACGGTCTCGGCATTTTCACGTCCGTGCTGGCACACCTTGGAGCGCGTGTATGACCTTGGGGACTTTCGACACCGTCGAGCAGGCCGCCAAGACGTCCGACGAGGAGCAGCCCTACGAGGAGCTGGGCCTGCGGGAGGACGAGTACCAGCGGATCCGTGAGATCCTGGGCCGGCGCCCGACCACGTCCGAGCTGGCCATGTACTCGATCATGTGGAGCGAGCACTGCTCGTACAAGAGCAGCAAGGTCCACCTGCGCCAGTTCAGCGAGAAGGCGCCCAAGTCGGACCTCATGCTCGCGGGCATCGGCGAGAACGCCGGCGTGATCCGGATCTCGGACGAGATCGCGGTCACCTTCAAGGTGGAGTCGCACAACCACCCGAGCTTCGTCGAGCCGTACCAGGGCGCCGCGACCGGCGTCGGCGGCATCGTGCGCGACATCCTCGCGATGGGCGCCCGCCCGGTCGCCGTCATGGACCCGCTGCGCTTCGGCGCCGCCGACCACGAGGACACCAAGCGTGTCCTGCCCGGGGTCGTCGCCGGCGTCGGCGGCTACGGCAACTGCCTGGGCCTGCCCAACATCGGCGGCGAGGTCGTCTTCGACCCCTGCTACCAGGGCAACCCGCTGGTCAACGCGCTCTGCGTGGGCGTGCTGCCGGTCAACCGGCTGCAGAACAAGGAGGCACACGGCCCCGGCAACGTGGTCGTGCTCCTCGGCGCCAAGACCGGCCGCGACGGCATCGGCGGCGTCTCGGTCCTGGCCAGCGCCACGTTCGACAGCGACGGCCCGGCCCGCCGCCCGTCGGTGCAGGTGGGCGACCCGTTCATCGAGAAGCTGCTCATCGAGAGCTGCCTCGAGCTGTACGAGCGCGACCTCATCGTCGGCGTCCAGGACCTCGGCGGCGCGGGCCTCACCTGCGCCCTGACGGAGACCAGCGCCGCGGCCGGCACCGGCATGGACGTCAACCTCAACCTCGTCCCCCTGCGCGAGGCCTCCATGGCCCCGCAGGAGGTGCTGGCCAGCGAGTCGCAGGAGCGCATGCTGCTCATCGTCGACCCGGCCAAGCTCGACGAGGTCCTGCGGGTCGCCGAGCGCTGGGGCGTCATCGCCACCGCGATCGGCCGCGTCACCGACTCCGGCCGCCTGGTCATCAGCTGGCACGACGAGCCCGTGGTCGACGTCCCGCCGGGCTCGCTGGTGGACGACGGCCCGGTGTACGCGCGCCCGATGCGCGAGCCGGCCGACCTCATCCTGCTGCAGGCCGACCGCGCCGAGACCCTCGCCCGCCCGCGCTCCGGCGTCGAGCTGCGCGAGACCCTCCTGCGCCTCGCGGCCAGCCCGAACCTCTGCGACAAGAGCTGGGTGACGGAGCAGTACGACCGGTACGTCCAGGGCAACACGATCCTCGCCCAGCCGGAGAACTCCGGCGTGGTGCGCATCGACGAGCAGACCGGCCTCGGCATCGCCCTGTCGGTCGACGGCAACGCCCGGTTCGCGCGCCTGGACCCGTACAACGGCGCCAAGCTCGCCCTGGCCGAGGCCTACCGCAACGTGGCCGCCGCCGGCGCCACCCCGCTGGCCGTCACCAACTGCCTCAACTTCGGCTCCCCGGAGGACCCGCAGGTCATGTGGCAGTTCGCCGAGGCCGTGCGCGGTCTGGCGGACGGCTGCGCGGAGCTGGGCATCCCGGTCACGGGCGGCAACGTCTCCTTCTACAACTCCACCGGCTCCCAGGCTATCCACCCCACCCCGGTGGTCGGCGTGCTCGGCATCATGCGCAACGTCGGCGCCCGCGTCCCCATGGGCTTCGGCGGCGACAGCGACCTCATCATGCTGCTCGGCGAGACGACGGAGGAGCTCTCGGGCTCCGAGTGGGCCTGGGTCACCCACCAGCACCTGGGCGGCCAGCCCCCGCGCGTGAACCTCACCCGCGAGCGCATCCTCGCCTCGGTCCTCACCGAGGCCGGCGAGCGCGGCCACCTGTCGTCCGCGCACGACCTCTCCGACGGCGGCCTGGCTCAGGCGCTGGTGGAGGCGACCCTGCGGTACGACTGCGGGGCCAACATCACGCTCCCCGAGGACCTGAACGCGTTCGTGGCCCTCTTCTCGGAGTCGACGGCCCGCGCCCTCGTGTCCGTGCCGCGCGGCCACGAGAAGGCGTTCACGGCCCTCTGCGCCCAGCACGG
>NZ_BAAARV010000005.1:98759-110805 GCF_039532525.1 Dactylosporangium salmoneum | reverse complement strand
TCTCCCTGGACGAGATGCGCTCGGCCTGGACCGGCACCCTGCCGGCCCTCTTCGGCGAGGTCTCGACGGAGGCACCGGCCTACGTGCCGCCGGCCTTCGAGCCCGTCCCCACCGATGACGGCGCCGAGGACTGATCTTGCATGGCGGAGGGCGTCCATAGCCAGCCCGGCTCGGGCGCCCGGTTCGACTGGGGCCCGGCCGGCGCGGCGGAGCTCGCCCGCGTCTGCTCGGTCCTGGTCGTCGTCGACGTGCTGTCCTTCTCCACGGCGGTGGACATCGCCGTGGGCAGGGGCATCCGCGTCCACCCCTTCCCGTGGAGCGGCCAGGCCGGGGCCTACGCGGCCCGCCTGGGCGCCGCCGTGGCCGTGGGCCGCCGCCAGGTCAACCCCGAGCATCCGTGGAGCCTCTCCCCGGCCGCCCTCCAGACCGCCCCGCTGGTCGACGAGCTCGTCCTGCCGTCCCCCAACGGCGCCACCATCTGCTCCGCCGCCGCCTCCACCGGCGTCCCGGTCGTCGCCGCGTGCCTGCGCAACGCCCCGGCGGTCGCCCGCTGGCTGCACAACCACGGCCACGGCACCCCGACCAACGCGGTAGGCGTCATCGCCGCCGGCGAGCTGTGGCCGGACGGCACCCTCCGCCCCTGCGTGGAGGACCTCCTGGGCGCCGCCGCCGTCCTGGACGGCCTGTCGATGCTGGGCTCCCCGCTCTCGGTCGAGGCCGCGGTGTCGCTGGCCGCCCTGGCCGCGGTGCACAACGTGGCCGCCGCGGTGCGCCGGTGCGTGAGCGGCCAGGAGCTGATCCAGCGCGGCTTCGCCGAGGACGTCCGCCTGGCCGCCCAGTCCGGCGCGTCCCACACGGTCCCGGTCATGACCGACGGTTCATCGTTCTCGGCCGCTTAGGCCGCTATGTCGCAGTAGGTCGTCCGCCGGCTCTGCCCCAGATCTACCCCATCCGGCAGCGGCCCGATCCAGACCGCCGTCCCGAGATGCATTCCATTGCAGGTGTCGAGCTGGCGCGGCATTGCTTCGGTGCTTCCCCCGACGATGATTCCGCGCGCGTCCCGATACGTATACGCGATGCTCCTCATGGACAATCCGCGGCACCCGTACGGGGCGACGGTCCCGTAGGAGACGTAAGCGGCATTCGAATCCCGTTCATAGGTCCGGAAATCGCTGTCGTACGTCATCTGTATGAGCCGATTCTCGGGATCATCCTCCACCCAGTGCGTGGTCTCGAACCTCAGCTCCACGCCGACGACCTTGACTGCCTCGTACGAGTAGTAGAGATCGGCCACCTCCCCGACGGAGACCAGCTGGCCAGCCCGGATGACCGACAGCTCGTGCGGCTTGCCCTCCCAGACGACCGCGCCCGCGGCGCCGACCAGCCGGAAGCGGACCGCGGTGTGATACGCGGCCCTGGAGCCGCGGTTGCGAACGCTCGCCCCCATGCTGAACACGGTCGGTCGCTTGACGATGCTGAATCCGCGCTCGTCGGCGACCAGCTCGTCGCCGACGGGCACGGCCGCCTCAATCTTGGGCACATGAGTGGGCACGCAGCCGTCGTAGAGCTGGTTGCCCCCGTTCGGCAACGGCCAGATGAACAAGCCCGCAACCAGCGCGACGACCGCCAATGTGTTGCCCAGGTTCATGACTCGAGCCTGGGCAACACATTCGAGCGCCACAAGACCTGGTTCGTTCCTGTGGATAACTTCCGGCATACACCGGTCGCGCTACTGCTTCTTCACCAGCGTCTTGCCGGCCCGCAGCGACGGGGTCTCGCTTGTGCGCGCGTCGGCCTGGGTCGCCGCCTTGGCATTCGCCTTCAGCGAGTTCTCCGGCGTGGTCTCGCTGGTGGTGTAGTGGCCCGGCAGCGAGAACGCGTTGCCGATCGGGCCGACGAGGGCGGCCGGCAGGGCGCTGGTGCCGCCGATGAGCACCACGTCGCTCACACCCGCCGAGTGGGCGGAGAGATAGTCCGAGACCTGGTGGTCCAGCGCGGTCGGGGACGTGATCAGGAGCGGGCCGTAGTTCGCGCCGATCATCGCGCCGCCGGTCAGGGCGTCGTACCAGGAGGCGACCGTGGCGATGCCGACCGTGCGGGGCGAGGTGAAGAAGGTCTCCGCGATGAGCTGCGCGGTGTCCTGCGCGGTCTGGCCGACGAGCGGCAGGTAGGTGGCGCCGGCGGGCCAGCTCGGCAGCTGCCCCCGCCGGGCGGCGTTGAGCAACGCCCGGTCGCCGGGGCCGCCCGCGGTCACGACGTCGACCTTGGTGGGGTCGATCCGGTTGAGGTACGCCGCCGTCTCGGGCGGCATGTCGTCGCCCGCGGTCAGCACGATGACGGTGCCCGGGTTCGCGCCCGCCGCCGCGCCCGCGGCCAGCGCGTCGTAGTAGTTGAGCGCGGTGGAGACGATGACCGTCTGCGGCGAAGGGGCGATCTGGTTGGCCACCGCGATGGCGGTGTCGAAGACGCTGGTGCCGAAGACGCGGCGGGTGGAGAAGCCGAGGCTGCGCAGCCGCGACTCGATGACCGGCGGGAGGGCCGCGGTGCCGCCGAGCAGGTACACGGTGCCGGAGGGGCCGAGGACGCGCTTGATCTCGGCCTCGATGGCGGCCGGCAGGCCCTCGCGGGGGGTGATGAGCAGCGGGGCGCCCTTGTCGATGGCGAGCGCCGATCCGGCCAGGGCGTCGAAGTAGGTGTCGTTGCGGGACAGCACCACGGCCTGGGCCGGCTTGCGCCCTTGCCCGGCGACGCCGTAGGTGGCGTAGTTGTACCGCGACGTCGCGACCGCGGTGTCCAGCGCGGTCTGCCCCCAGACCCGCTCGACCAGCCCGCGCCCGACCGGCTGCCACGTCGGGAAGAAGGCGTTGGGAACCACGGTGGTGACGGCCTTGGTGGCGAGCACCATCTTCTTGATGTCCGCGGCGCCGAACCGCGCGTTGTTGTGCGCGCCGCTGGAGAACAGGATCGCCGTCCCGTCCGGCGACCACTTCGGCTGGAAGTTCCAGGCGCCGATCGCCTCGGTGGTCAGCACGGCCTGGTTGCTGCCGTCGGCGTCGGCCAGCCAGATCTGGGCCTTGCCGTTGAACCCGTCTCCCAGGTCGCTGCGGACGAAGGCGATCCGTGCCCCGTCGGGCGAGACGTCGACGCCCCAGGCGTTCGTGGCGATCTGCTTGGGCTGCGCCCCGGGCTCGTCGGTCAGGCTGTAGATGGCCCGGGTGTCCATGGACGTCGGGCCCTGTTCGAAGTACAGCGTGCCGTTGACGGACACCGTCGGACTGTCGATGAGGGCACCGGCGTGGAGCAGTTCCGACGCGGGAGCGTCGCCGCCCGTGCTCGCGATCCGCAGGCCCTCGATGGTAGCGAAGATGACGTACCGGCCGTCCTCGGTCACCGTGAGGTCCGACGAGACCTGGGGAGGCAGGTCCTGCAGCAGCTCCATGCGGTCCGTGAGGTCGGCCCGGACCGAGTACAGCTGGTAGTTGGCGGGGTAGAAGAAGCGGCTGCCGTCCGGCGACCATGCGCCGGCACCGGTGACGTAGTCGACGAGCGGCCGCGGGTTGCTCCCATCGGCGTTCGCGATGTAGTAGACGCCCCCACGCAAGAACGTGATCTGGCCGATCGCGCCGGGGGCGGTCGCCGAGGCGGCCCGCTGGGTAGCCGAGCCGATGAGTGGTATGGCGGCGGCGGTGGCCGTGGCGGCGGCCGCCGCGCGGAGCATGGAGCGACGGCTGAACGTGAACGACAACGTGCTTCCTTCCCCGATCGTTCGTGGTGCTACTTGATGCTCGGCGCCTTGGACTTCTCGGTCTTCAGACCCGGGACTCCGCCGGATGCGGCCTTGTCGTGGTTCGGCTGGGCCGCGGCGAGCGACTTGGCCTGGGGGGCCTTGGCGTTGAGGGAGTTCTCCGGGGTGGTCTCGCTGGTGGTGTAGTGGCCCGGCAGCGAGAACGAGTTGCCAATGGGCGCCACGAGGGCGGCCGGCAGGGCGCCGGTGCCGCCGATGAGCACCACGTCCCAGACGCTCGCCGAGTGGGCCGACAAGTAGTCGGAGACCTGGTGGTCCAGCGAGGTCGGGGACGTGATGAGCAGCGGTCCGTAGTTGGCGCCGATCATCGCGCCGCCGGTGAGGGCGTCGTACCAGGACGCGACCGTGGCGATGCCGACCCGGCGGGGCGCGCCGAAGAAGAACTCGGCGATCATCCGCGCGGTGTCCTGCGCGGCCTGGCCGACGAGGTCGTAGCGGCCCCAGTTCCGGTCGTGGATCTCCCAATTCGGCAGCTGTCCCCGGACGTACGCGTTGATCAGGGCCCGGTCGCCCGGTCCGCCCGCGGTGACGATGTCGACCTGGGTCGGGTCGAAGCGGTTGAGGTACGCCGCCGTCTCCGACGGCATGTCGTTGCCCGCGGTGAGCACGATGACGGTGCCGGGGCTGGCGCCCGCGGCGGCGCCGGCGGCGAGGGCGTCGAAGTAGTTCAGTGCCGTGGCGACGATGATCGTGTCGGGCGCCGGGGCGATCGCGTTGGCGACGGCGATCGCGGTGTCGAAGACGGTGTTGCCGAAGACCCGGTGGGTGGTGAAGCCGAGGCTGCGCAGCCGCGACTCGATCACCGGGGGCAGCGCCGCGGTGCCGCCGAGCAGGTACACGTCGCCGGAGGTGCCCAGCACGCGCACGATCTCGGCCTCGACGTTGGCCGGCAGGCCCTCGCGCGGGGTGACGAGCAGGGGCCCCTGCTTGTTGACGGCGAGGGCCGAGCCGGCGAGAGCGTCGAAGTAGGTGTCGTTGCGCGACAGCGTGACCGACTTGGCGGGGCTGCGTACCGTGTCCGGCTGGCCGTGGGTGGCGTAGTTCCACCGGGACGTCGCGACCGCCGTGTCGAGGGCCGTCTGACCCCATACGCGCTCGACCAGCCCGGAGTTGACCGGCTGCCACGCCGGCGACATGCCGTTGGCCACCACGAGCGTGACCTTCTTGGTCGCCAAGACGATCTTCTTGATGGCGCTGTCGCCGCTGTTGAACAGGATCGCCGTGCCGTCCGGCGACCACTTCGGCTTGTGGTTCAGCAGACCGGCGGTCTCCTCGACGGTCAGCTGGGTCGGGTTGCTGCCGTCGAGGTTGGCCAGCCACAGCTGCGCCCTGCCGTTGAGCCAGTCGCTCTTGACGTAGACGATCTGGCTCCCGTCGGGCGACACCTCAGGGTCCCAGCCGTTCGCGATGAGCGGCGTCGAGGTGCCGGTCGCGTCGTTGTACCGGTAGATCTTCTTGGTGTCCGGGACCCAGACGTCGCCCTGGTCGTAGTAGATGTCGTAGTTCGGCGCCACCGACAGGTGCCCGATCTGGGTACCGGAGAAGAGTGGGCTCGAGTCCCACCAGTCGGCGCCCGTGCCGGCGTACCGCACGCCGTTCGGGCCGCTGAAGACGACCAGGCGGCCGTCCGGGGTCACCGTGAGGTCGGTCACGGGCGAGGCCGGTGTCTGCGTCGTGGTCAGGAGCCTCAGCCACCCGGTGCCGTCGGCCTTGACGGAGTTCAGGACGCTGGCGGCGCCGTAAAAGTAGCGGGTGCCGTCCGGCGCCCATTCACCGCGGGTGCCGACGCCGTAGGCGAGGACGCGCGCGTTGGCCCCGTTGGAGTCCGCGATGTACAGGGTCTCGCCGACCCGGTACGTGATCTTGCCCGGGTCGCCGGGCGTGGCTGCCGAGACGGCCTGCTCGGCGGCCGACATGATGAGCGGCGCGGCGACGGTCGTGGCCGCCGCGGCGGCTGCCGCGCGCAGCACGGATCGGCGGCTGAGAGTGGGTGACACGCTTTCCTCCCCGTAAAGGTGGTGAGCCTCCGGGCGCAAGGCGCGTCGGCGCCGGCCGCACGGGAGGCGGCCAGCAGTCTAAGCCGAAATTTGCTCGGGCATGTGCCTCGATTTCCACAGCCCGGGCGCGACGGCCCGCCGGGTTTGGGCAACGAGATCGTCGATGTCCGGAATGCCGGGCAGGCGATGAAGGCCCCGCGTTGGTCGCAGCGTCGCCGGGCGGACACGGTGCGCGCTGGCGTCGCGCAAAGCGCAGGTCGGGGCCGTCCTGACCCGCGTTGAGCCACGACCGGAAGAATGGCCGATCGGATGAGCCGGCAACTTCTTTGGCGGAGGGCGTGGGATTCGAACCCACGGAGACGCGGAACGCCTCACCGGTTTTCAAGACCGAGGATCGCACGGCATCTGACCTGGGCGATCGCTACAAATCATGTCGGCCACGCCGCGGGACCGCCGCAACAGTCGTCCTGGTCGGTACCTCGCCGCCTACTGGATGCCTCCCCGGCCCTGCCGCCCGTGCGGTACACGGACCGAACGGCGACCCCTACAGCCGGATCTAGCGCGGATACTGCCCGACCCGTCGGAGGGACTAAACCCTGTGCTTGTCCGAACTCGCGGGGGACAATGGCGACCATGGCCTGGGAATGGGTGTCGCCGCTGACGACCGGAGCCGTCGGGTTCGTAGGGGTGACGGTTGGTGCGATTACTGCGAGGCTTCAGCTTCGCGTTAGCAGGCGAGAGTCCGAGCTATCGGCCCGTCGATCGGCCTACGCGCGCTATTTCGCAGTTGCCCAGGAGGCAAGGTATCTAGCGTTGAAGCAGCTAGCTTTCGAGTTCGTCACACAATATCAAGGTCATGACATCGAGTCGGCACGTAGCAAACTGGCACTCACTGACCCGATGGAGTGGATCGAGGTTCTTCAGCGACTAACTGTGGTTGAACAGGAGGCCGTCTCAATCGCCGGACGTTCGGTGGCGGCACTGATTGCCGCAGACGCAGCGGCGTTGCGAACGGAACTGGTGCAAACTGCCAAACGGGCGCGGGAGACTGTAGAAGGTGTGGAAAGCGGCCTTGGCATGTTCTGTGGTGGCCATGGTGATACGTTGTTGCACGCTATTCGGGCCGAACTTCAAAATGACCGTCGGAGCTGGTCCATTAGACCTCAAGGTCGAGTCCAAAGTAGAGACGCGCTGACTGGAAATGATGTGTAGGCGGGGATGCAAGAGGCAGCAGCGCCGGGGTGCGGTCGGTTTTCAACCGAACAGAGCAGCCGGTCGTGCGTTGCCGCACGTAAATCGGGTTGCGCTGCCGGGTGCAGGAAGCCCGACAATTGATGGCGTGCGCCGTCGCGCACCTGCACGTGGCGGCGGTGTCGTCTGCAGGCGGACCGCTGACGCCACATGTCCACGCAGACAGTCCAGGTTGGATGCGAGGCCAGCGCCCTCGTCTTCGTCAGATCAGACTTGCAGACCCGTTGTGCGGGAGGTCCGATGGTTGCTCAAGGCCCTGTGCCGTTCACATGGCGTCGTGCCACCTGCCTAGGCTGTGGAGAGGTGGTGCGCCGCGCCCGCGACGAGTGGATCGAGATGACTGGCACGCGGTCCGGGAGCTGGCTGATGGCGACTGAAACGGAGGCGGAGAGATCGTTTGCGGACCCCCTCCCCGTGCCGCCGGGCGAGGAGGTTTTCCAGCTCGGGGCCGTGCACCGTCGTTGCCTGCGTCAGGCGTACGTTCGCCTGCGTGCACAGCAAGTGGTGTTGCCGGACAGTTTGCCGGTCGTGTTCGTCGATGAGCCGCCTGCTAATGAATCTTTTCCGCGGTTGCATTTGCCCCCTCGGCGTGGTGAGTGCCCGTTTTGCTCACGCAACTACGTGTCGATGTCCGAGGAAGATATCTATCCTCTTTGGCTAATTCGCGAACTCCAGAGTCGCGGCGCCGGGACTATCCGGGACGGACGATGGGTGGCAAGAATCTCGTTGCCGACAATTCCGGTTTGCATAGACTGCAACAACACCTGGATGTCGACCATGGAGCAGGATGTTAAGCCGCAGCTAATTTCGCTCTTCGATAACGTTACCCTGGTTGATAGATTCAACCAGGTGCGTCTGGCGACGTGGGCCACGAAGATTGCCCTGCTCCTGGATGCTGCTGGCCCGAATCCTTTGATTCCTCGCGGGTTCGGTCATGACCTGCGTATTCGTAAGCAGCCACATCGGGGGATCTGGGTCTGGATGGCAACATATTCCGATGTTGCTGACGTACTTCCCGTTCATCCCTGGCTAATTCTTCCCCCGGCTGGGGGCGATTCGGACGAGGTGCACGCTGTCTGCATCACTTTCTCGGTCTTTCGTGTGGCGTTTCAGGTACTCATACCGCTTGTCGGTGGCGGCCCCGCTGAACTTGAGACCTTTGGAAATTCGGTGGTTCAGATATGGCCACCGGGACCCGATGACATTGATTGGCCGCTCCCGTACTTTTTCGACAGGGAGTCTATCGTGGCCTTTTCGAGGCGTATTTATGACAATCGGGAATCTGTTCCGCTGCACGTCGCCCTGACGGCATCAGTGCGTCAGGCGCCTCAGTGATGCGCTGAGTCTGGGTGACTCGATAGGGGATGTCTGTGCGTCAAAAGTGCTGAGCGCGGCGCCGACGCCGTACGTGCCACGTTGCAGTCGGCGCCGCACTGAACCAGGGGGACGAGCAAGCTCATCAGCCCAGTGGTTCTCCCGGCGGTCAAGTGGCCCTCATGACCCCTCCGGCGATTTCAGCGTGCCGGAGGTTTGCTGTCGACCGGATTCTTCGGATGCATGTACTTCGCCGCGCTCCGGCCGGCGGAGGTCATCCACCTTCGAGTGGACGACTGCCAGCTACCGGAGACCGGATGGGGCACGCTGCATCTGACCGGCTCGACCCAGCGCGCTGGCCAGGATTGGAGCGACAGCGGCGACGTCACAGAGGACCGGGCGCTGAAGCATCGCGCCGTGACGGCGACCCGGATCGTGCCGGCAGCACCCGAGTTGGTGCGGCTGCTGAGGTACCACATTGCGGAATACGGCGCCGGCGCGGACGGGCGGTTGTTCTCTCGCCGTTGGCATCCGGACGGTCCCGTGTCCAAGGAGACCTACGCCCGGGCGTGGCGGAATGCCCGCAAGGAGGCGCTTAGCGAGGCGCAGCAGCGTACGCCGTTGGCGAAGGTTCCATACCACCTCCGGCATGCCGCCGTGTCGCTGTGGCTGAACGCTGGCGTTCCAGCCACCCAGGTCGCGGAGTGGGCGGGGCACAGCGTCAACGTCCTGCTCAAGGTCTACGCCAAGTGCATCGACGGCCAGGACGACGCCGCGCGCCGGCGGATCGAGGCGGCGTTGCGGCAGCAGGACGAGGAGCAACCGCCCAGCTGAGCGGCCGGGCTTCCCCATCCACAACCAGGGCCGAATGCCGGATCGAGTGAGAATCAGTGAGATTCGGTCGCCACCATCAACAGCGTCCGCTGGGCAGCATCCGCGCTGCTCAGCGGATGCTTTAGTGATCTCTCGCGGAGGGTTGAAAGGCTGGGTGCCTCCGGTGGCCAATGAGCCAGGCAGGGATGCGACGCCATCCGCCGATACGATCCGACGATGACCGTACGTGCCCGGCTGACTGGTCACATTTTCGATCTTGATGCGCTCACGTGGGAGTTTCCGCGTGGGGAGCCATATGTTGGTAAGGACGACGACGACAGCCATCCGTACTACCTGGCTTCCGAACGTTTAGATGATCTGTTCGCCATGCCGACAGAGCTTCACAAGGCTGCCGAAGCCCTGCTGATCCAGATGAACGGCTTAGCGCGCGCAATGAGAGACGACTTCAGGCCTGTGCGGCTAGTCGGCCGGTACGGCAACGACCGCAATAACGTACAGCAGGTCGTCGTCTTTGACACTGCCGAAATGCGGGAGCAGGCCATGCCGATTACCGCTGTAATTGGCGGCGTGGTGCAACCTCGTCCAACGCCGGGAATTAGATACCTCTCCACGACAGTAAACGCAGATGTCGCGGAAGTCTTGACGATTCTCGGCAACGGCGGCATGGCTCTTACATGGGTAGAACTTTACAAGGTCTATGAGATCATCCGAGAGAATCTCCTCCCTCGCCGGATAGCGGACGTCTGCTCTGCGACAGATCCAGAACTGAAGGCTTTCACGGCATCTGCGAATCGACCCGATATTAGCGGTGGGGCCGCGCGACATGCGCGCCTCCCCGGCTTGCCGCCTAAGCGGATCATGTCATTGGGTCATGCTCGGGCATTCGTCGGGCAGTTGGTTGTCGATTGGATCGACGGACTTGCGAGAGATGCGCCCGCAAGTGATTAAATCCCCGGTTACGTGTGGCGAGCAGG
This sequence comes from Dactylosporangium salmoneum, assembly GCF_039532525.1. NCBI lineage: Bacteria > Bacillati > Actinomycetota > Actinomycetes > Micromonosporales > Micromonosporaceae > Dactylosporangium > Dactylosporangium salmoneum. The sequence continues at coordinate 100,630 of NZ_BAAARV010000005.1, read as the reverse complement.
TGAGAATGAGTGAAGCGTAACTATTCCGAAAGGACGATCAAGTTACTTTTCGGCCGTGCAACGCGATGCGCATATCAAGGATGTCAAAATCCTCTGATTTTCGAAGATCGCGGCATGCTTTCCGTCAGTGCGCAGATTGCTCATATCCGCTCTGAGTCGCCAAGCGGCCCTCGGTACGACCCAGAGTATCCGATCGAGCTAGTAAACCAAGAAGAAAATCTCCTACTGTTGTGCGGAATTCATCATAAGCCCGTCGACGATCACGCCTCGATCTACCCAGTTGCAGAATTGTTGAAATGGAAGCGTCAGCAGGTATCTACGAGCCCTAGCGGCGAACTGAGTGAACGTCAAGTCGCGGAAATCATCCGACACTACGACCTGAACACTCTGGAGCCGATGACCTTCGAGATGCCTTGCCAAGCTCTCACTGTGAGGAGATTCGGTCCGCGGACAAGGATCCATGGCGGCTACGGGCCTGATGGCGGTCGAGATGCGTCATCCGCTGGACGGCTGGCTGACTATCCCAGCGCCGAAAATCCCTGGGATGGCTATGTGGTCATGCGGGCCATGTTCAAGGCTACGGGCAGCAATACTCCCAGCGCAGCCGCTTGGCTCCGCTCCGGGATTCGGCACGAGTTTCAGCGGAGGGTTCTCGATTCGAGACGAAGAGTAGAGGGCCGACCGATAGAGTATCTCGTTCTTGCGACCAATGTCTCAGTGCCAGCCGCGTTTGGGGCTGCCGGCATGCACCAGCTAACCCAGATGATCGCCGAACTATCGGATGGCTCCCTAAAGGACTGGGCGATTTGGGATGAAGCGCAACTATTTGCAATGCTTGACAACTATCCCGACGTAAGGCATGCGTTTACGCCGCTAATGAGCGCCAGTCGCTTGGTGGCTGGGTTGATGGACTCGTTCAGGAGTACACCACGTGATCCAATCGCCTAGGAGTAGCACCTTACCGCCGATCGAAGACGAGGGTTCCTGCATGCCGGTACGAGCTGTCGGATGGCCTCGGAAACCGGGGTACCAACCTTTCAGCCTGATTCGCCGTGATGTTGAGATCCATCTGTGCCGAGGAGACGTGCGCGTGGGTATGGAGGGAACGCCCGCAAGGATGCTCTGGGCGAGGCCCAGCAGCGGGCGCCGTTGGCGAAGGTTCATCCAGCCTCCCGTATGCCGCCGTGTCGCTGTGGCTCAACGCCAGCCTTCCAGCCACACGGTTCTGGACGGGCATCGAAGCAGCGTTGCAGCAGCAAGACAAGGAGAAGCCGCAGAGCTGAGCTGTCGACTTCCCATCCACGGCTCATCCACAACCAGTGGCTCGTAGCTGGATCGAGTGAGATCCAGTGAGACTGGGCCGCCATCGTCATCAACGTCCACTGACCAGCGTCCGCGCTGGTCAGTGGGCATTTTTGCTGATCTTTGGCGGAGGGCGTGGGATTCGAACCCACGGAGACGCGGAACGCCTCACCGGTTTTCAAGACCGGCGCCATCGGCCACTAGGCGAGCCCTCCAGCGACTGCTAAGTGTGCCAGATGCTTGCTCGTCGGCGTGGGTCACCCACGTGAGGGACGTCGTTCGGCGGGGGCGAGGGGACCGGTGGGCGAACGCCTGGCGGTGACTTCTCAGCGTACCCGGGTGTTCGGCTCGCGGGGCGGGGGTGAGCTGCGCAAACTCGGTCTAGGGACCAGTGACGGGGGTACGGGGATGCACCTCTTCTTCAACGATCCGCGGGTGGCGCATGTCACCAGGCATCGGGGGCGGCAGCGGTACGGGGCTCGGGCTCGGTGGGAGCGGCGGCCCTCGCTTGTCGGGATGGTGGCCGGTGGGGTGGGGGTGGCGGCGCTCGGGGTCATCGTTGCGGCGGG
>NZ_BAAARV010000005.1:76934-98747 GCF_039532525.1 Dactylosporangium salmoneum | reverse complement strand
TGACCACGGGCCGATGGGCGGGGGCGGAGGGGTGGCCCTGCCGGTGGCTTCGCCTCGGGGCGGGGAGCTCGGGGGGAGTGGGCCGCTGGCGCTCGGGGCGGTGCCGGGGGACACGGCGCCGGTGGTGGCGCGGACCGGGCCGCGCAGCGTGGACGTGCATGTGACGGAGCGGCAAGGGGCGGTCAATCGGGCGGAGAGCGTCGTGCTTGACCCGTGGCCGGGAGTGCCGGGGACTCCGAGCGCGAGCCCGACTGCGGACCCGAGCCCGAGCGAGAGCCCGAGCGAGAGCCCGAGCGAGAGCCCGAGCGAGAGCCCGAGCCCGAGCGAGAGCCCGAGCCAGGAGCCGAGCGACGAGCCCGCCGGCAACCCCACGGCGCGGTGGCACGGGCACCACCACGAGTGGCGGTCGTGGTGGGGCGGGCGATGATGGAGGCGTGTATGCGATCACGATCGAGCGGCCCGGCGGGCCCGAGGTGTTGCGCTGGACCGAGGTGGCGGATCCCGAACCGGGGGCCGGCGAGGTACTGATCGAGGTGGCCGCGGCCGGCGTCAACCGCGCCGATGCGTTGCAGCGGCAGGGGAACTATCCGCCGCCGAAGGATGCGCCGCCGTACCCGGGGATGGAGGTCTCCGGGCGCATCCGGGCGGTTGGCGACGGGGTGCACGGCTGGCGGGCCGGGCAGGAGGTCTGCGCGCTGATCGGTGGGGGCGGGTACGCCGAACTCGTGACGGCCCCCGCCGGGCAGGTGCTGCCGGTGCCCAAGGGTGTCGACCTCCGGGACGCGGCGGGGCTGCCCGAGGTGGCGGCGACCGTGTTCTCCAACGTGGTGGGCCTCGCGCGGCTCAAGCCCGGGGAGACGCTGCTCGTGCACGGGGGAGGGAGCGGGATCGGTACGTTCGCCGTACAACTCGGGAAGGCACTCGGCGCGAACGTCGTGGCGACCGCCCGGCCGGCCAAGCACGCGAAGCTCCTGGAGCTCGGGGCCGATCGGGTCGTGGACTACACCAGCGAGGACTTCAGCGACGGGCTACGGGCCGACGTGGTCCTCGACATCATGGGCGGCAGTTACCTCAAGCAGAACGTCGACGCCCTGAATGTGGGCGGGCGGCTGGTGGTCATCGGCATGCAGGGCGGGCGGCGCGGGGAGCTCGATCTCGGGCAGCTGCTGGCCAAGCGGGCGCTGGTGGCGGGCACGACGCTGCGGGCGCGGCCGGCGGCGGAGAAGGCGGCGATCATGCGCGGGGTGCACGAGGAGGTCTGGCCGCTGGTCGAGGAGGGGCGGATCCGGCCGGTGATCGACTCGACCTTCCCGATGGTGGACGCCGGGAGGGCGCACGAGCTGCTCGAGTCCAACGAGCACTTCGGGAAGATCCTGCTCACTGCCGGGTGAGGATGACCGGGCCGGGGCCCTTCGCGGCCAGGCCGTCGTCGGTGTTGACGAGGTTGCAGCTGCGCAGCGACAGGCAGCCGCAGCCGATGCAGCCGGTCAGGGTGTCGCGGAGGCGTTCGAGCAGTTCGATCTGCTCGTCGAGGTGGGTGCGCCAGCCGGCCGAGAGGCGGGCCCAGTCGGCCTTGGTCGGCGTGCGGTTGGACGGCAGGGAGGCGAGGGCCTCCTTGATGGTCTCCAGCGGCACGCCGACCTGGGCGGAGATGCGGATGAAGGCCACCCGTCGCAGCTCGGTGCGGTCGTAGCGGCGCTGGTTGCCGGACGTCCGCGTGGAGCGGATGAGACCGAGCTTCTCGTAGAAGCGCAGCGCGGAGGGCGCCACCCCGCTGCGGGCCGAGAGTTCGCCGATGGTCAGGCGGGACGGCTCGGCTTGCGAACGCGTTCGCGGGACAGAATCCACAGCGCCTCGACGCCGTCCTTCCAGGTGATCTTCTTGCCCTCTTCCCGGGTGCGGGCCCGGTAGGAGATGGGGACCTCGAACGGCCGGTGGCGGTTGCGCAGGAGCTTGCCGGTGACCTCGGCCTCCATGCCGAAGCCGGCCGAGCGGACCTGCAGCGAGCGGTACAGCGCGATCGGCATCAGCTTGAAGCAGGTCTCGAGGTCGCCGAGGTAGCAGTTGTACAGCATGTTGGCGGCGGTCGTGACCGCCCGGTTGCCCATGACGTACCAGAACGAGAAGGAGCTGTGGCTGCCGAAGGTCCGGTTGCCGTAGACCACCGTGGCGCGCCCGTCGAGCACCGGCTCGAGCAGGCGCGGGATGTCCTGCGGGTCGTACTCCAGGTCGGCGTCCAGGATGACCATGTAGTCGCCGGTCGCGTTCTGCACCGCGGTGCGGATGGCCGCGCCCTTGCCCTTGTTGCGCGGGTGGACGACCACGTTGAGTCGCTCGTCGGTGAGCCCGCGGAGGATCTCGGCCGTGCGGTCGCGACTGCCGTCGTCGACGACGACGAGCTCGATCTCGGTCGGGTAGTCCACGTCGAGGGCCTGCTTGACGGCCTCGGCGACGCGCTTTTCCTCGTTGTAGACCGGCATCAGGATCGACAGCTTCATCGCGAGCTCCGGGATTTCGGGTTGAGCCATCAGCCTAACGCCCGGTCACTCCGCCGTGGGGTGCCGTTCAGCTGCGGCTGGGGGCGTTCGAGGGGGCACACAAAGCAACGCGCTCGGATCACCGGGGGGTGACGATCCGAGCGCGTCGCGGAAAGAAGCGTGTTGGTTGGCGCTGGGGGGAGACGCGATGTACTGTCTGCGTCAGTCGCCTTGCCGTTGGGTGGGAATCTGGCCCTGGAGCAGGGCCCGCACCTCAGACTCGCGGTAGCGGCGGTGCCCGCCGAGCGTGCGAATGGCGCTGAGCTTGCCCGCCTTCGCCCAACGGGTGACGGTCTTCGGGTCGACGCGGAACATCGACGCGACCTCAGCCGGCGTTAGCAACGGCTCAGGCTCATGCGTGCGAGATGGCATCGGTCACTCCTCCACAGGTACCCAGGAACGTCGGACGGGGTCCCGCCGGCCGACGCGTTTCCTATGGTCCGGCTAGTCCCCGATGTCCGACATGGGCCGAACGGCTGAAGGTCCCTGTATGGACGGATGATGAATAAGTGAATTTTCCCATTTTGACGGCGCAAAATGGGATAAAAGGTGACCCGCGGCGACGGAGTGTGAGCGACTAACCACGAATCTAGCTCACTCTACGGGGTGATGGGTACCCCACAAATCTCTTCCTTCTAGGCATAACGGACACACTTCGGGTGCGATTCGGTTGCTAAGGGTGACACCCGTTCGGGTGGGTGACGAACCGGACATTTACCTTCATCAAAATCGATGCTCCGGTCCGTGCAACAAGGGGCCGTCGCTCCCGTCAGACACCGGTCGGCCCCGGGGGGCCTCCCTGCCATCTCCGCGGTGCCAAGGGCCGCGGCCTGCGGCCGCGAAAGACCCGAACGTCGCCCACGTCCACCCGCAGGGCGCGCCGGTTCCGGCTCGGCACCCCCGAACTCGGCGAGGTGGCCGCGAAGGACCCAACGTCGCGCACGTCCACCCGCAAGGCGCGCCGGTTCCGGCTCGGCACCCCCGAACTCGGCGAACGGGGTGTAAGCGCCGGAAAACGAAATGTCGGGCGCTCCGCGCCACGACTTTTCGGACTTATGCCCCGTCAGGAGAAAAGTCCGAAATGTCGTGGCGCGCCAGCGCCCGACATTTCGTGCAAACCGGAAGTTAGTTGCAGCGCTCCAGCAGCTGCACGTCCCGCCAGCGGTCGACCAGGCGCTCGTACACCTCGGTGGCCGCGTCCGCATCCCCCCGGGCCACGTTCGACAACCCGGCCGAGACCAGCCCCGGCGAGTCGTCGGTGGCCAGCGCGTCGTCGGACATGAGGTTGACCAGGCCGCCGTAGTCCAGCTCCACGATCGAACGCGAGTGGAACTCCTCCAGCCACCGCGCCGTCTCCTCCACGGCCACCGTGATCGGCGCGTCCCCTATGGCCCGCCGCAGCACCGCGTACGCCCGATGGGCCCGCCGGCGGGCCTTCGAGATCTCGGTCCGGTAGCGAAGGACCCGCCGCCCGGGGCGCAGGGACAGCTCGCGCTCCTCCAGGTCGACGAAGACGAACCAGCGCAGCGGCACACCCCAGGTGGCCACCTGCTCGTGGACCCGGGGAAGGCCCCGCTCCAGCACGTGGTCCCCGCTGCGCCAGTCGTCGACGATGGTCTGGGCGAGGCCGGCGAGCACGGGAGGTACGAACGCGTCGGCGATGACGCTGGGAACCCCGTCGCGGGCGGTCAGCGCGGCCTCGGCGACCCGGATGCGCAGGTTCCACGGGCAGACGAGCAGGGTGTCGTCGGCCTCGAGGACGTAGGCCTCGTCCGGCAGGGCGGGCAGCCGGGTCCAGCCGGCGCCGAGGGCCTCCAGCACGGCGGTGCGCTGGCGGCCGGGGCCGTCGGAGAGCGCCACCGCGCGGCCCTCCTTGACGTAGCGGCGCCAGTACAACTGGTCGTCGCGGTCGAAGGCGGCCAGCGGTTCGTACACCCGCAGGTATGACGCGAAGAGCGACGGCACGGCCCGATCGTCCCACGAAATGGCGCCCAGATGCGAAGGCGCCCTCGATGAACGGACGTGTCTGGGCGTTAGGGTCGGTTTACCGCAGTCCGCGCACGGGCCGGCTCACAAGGCCGGGCCGTCAAGTCGCTTCCAGGAGCAGCCATGGGCGTCTTCTCCAGCCAGCACGAGCAGGTCGTGTTCTGCCACGACCCGCATTCCGGCCTACGGGCCATCATCGCCGTGTACTCGACGGCACTCGGGCCCGCGCTCGGCGGCACCCGGTTCTACCCGTACGCCTCCGAGGAGGAGGCGCTGCACGACGTCCTCGAGCTATCGCGCGGCATGGCGTACAAGAACGCCCTCGCCGGCCTCGACCTCGGCGGCGGCAAGGCGGTCATCTGGGGCGACCCGGAGAAGGACAAGAGCGAGGCCCTTCTGCGCGCCTACGGGCGGTTCGTGCAGTCGCTGGGCGGGCGTTACTACACCGCGTGCGACGTCGGGACGTACGTCCAGGACATGGACGTCGTGGCGAAGGAGACCCGCTTCGTCACCGGCCGCTCCGAGTCGCACGGCGGCGCCGGGGACTCCTCGGTGCTGACCGCCTACGGCGTCTTCCAGGGCATGCGGGCCGCGGCCGAGCACCGCTGGGGCACGCCGTCGCTGGCCGGTCGCCGGATCGGCATCGCGGGCCTGGGCAAGGTCGGCAAGCACCTGACCCGGCACCTGCTCGAGGACGGGGCGGCCGTGGTCGCCACCGACGTCTCCGAGCGGGCCCTGGACTGGGCGCGCGCCACTTACCCCCAGGTCGACCTGGTGGGCAGCAACGACGAGCTGGTCGCCTCGGCGATCGACGTCTACGCGCCGTGCGCGCTGGGCGGTGCGCTGAACGACGACACGGTCGCGGTGCTGCGGGCCAAGATCGTGGCGGGCGCGGCCAACAACCAGCTGGCCCACCCGGGGGTGGAAAAGCTGCTGGCCGAGCGGGACGTCCTCTATGCCCCCGACTACGTCGTGAACTCGGGCGGGGTCATCCAGGTGGCCGACGAGATCGAGGGCTTCAACTTCGCCCGCGCGAAGGAGCGGGCCGGGCGAATCTACGACACCACGAAGCAGATCCTGCAGGTCGCGGACGCCGAGGGAGTACCTCCTGCACTCGCCGCGGATCGGCTCGCCGAACGGCGGATGGCCGACGTGGGTCGGCTCCGTACCATCTTGGTGTAGACATGCCAGGGGGCCCCTCGCGGGCGTGACGACCCTACGACCACACGGTGCTTACCCGACCAGACCGGTCGGGTAAGCAACGCCACCGAAATGGTCGGCAGGGGCGAGATGCCGAAAGGTGCCCGCGACATGTACCGTAAGAGCCACGAGAGATGCCTGACGTTGTCGGGGCCTGCCGGTAATGGCTGCCCCGTAATTCTGTGCGAGGGGGTCGAGCCATGGGGCGCGGCCGTGCGAAGGCCAAGCAGACTAGGGTGGCCAGGGAGTTGAAATATCACTCGCCCAACACCGACCTCGAAGCGTTGCAACGAGAGCTCGCGACGGGCAGCCCTAAGTCACGCGACGACTACGCCGAGTACGACGGAGTCGACGAAGAGGCTGACGACGAGGACGACGATAACGACGACCCCTCCAGCGACAGTGATTGGCGCTCACAGGGTCGTTGACCATCGGTCAACCCGGCTCACGGGCACGTGGACAACCACGTGCCCGAGTCGTGTCCAAAGCACCCGCACGGTGGCCGTTCTCTCGACGGCTCGCCATGCGGGTGTCCTGACGTAGCCACCGCCGACCAATGGGACGGCGGTGGCTGACTTCTGCGGTGCGGGACAACCCTCAACGGGGACGGTTGTTCCAGTTGTAGAACGTCGGGATGTTCTCGAAGTGGTTCCAGGCGCAGACGGCGCTCGTGCCGTCCTGTCCGCTCGCCTCCGCGCGGGCGTCCCGTGCCGCGGCAGCCTCCTCGAGCAAGACACGAAGGCCGTCAGCGGCTCCGTAGACGCGCTCGGTGACCGGGTCAGCGTGCTCCGGCATGGTCCAGCACTCCCTCCAGAAGGCGAATCTTGCTGTTCCGGCAGTGGTTCGTCTCTGTGCCGTCGAACCTGCCGTGCTCGAAGTAGCGGTTGGCCGCGTGCGCGCCGCCGCAGAACCCGAAGTACGGGCAGCTCATCCGGCACGCCTCGACCCCCCGCAGGTACTCCGGCACCCACCCCGCCGAGGTGGCCGCGCCGGACAGGATGGCCGACAGCGGGGTGTGCAGGACGTTGCCGGAGGAGAAGTCGCCGTAGCGCGGGTCGGTGAAGCCGGCGAGCTCGGGAGAGAGCAGGAAGACCCGGCCGTCCGCGGCGATGGTGGGGATGGGGTCGAGCGCGCCCGGCAGGATGTCGTCGGCGGTGCCGGAGAGGACCGCACCGGCGTACCTGAGCGTCCACTCGATCTCGCGGACGTGAATGCGCGGGTCGAGCCGCCACGCCGCCACCAGCTCCGCCCAGAACGTGCGCACGGCGTCGTCGGCGAAGGCGTTGACCCGCGCGTTGACGCCCTCCTGCTCCTCGATGTTGATGCCGAGGACGTCGCAGCCGAGGCCGAGGAAGTACTCGTACAGCCGGGCCGCCAGCCCAGGGCGAGGGCGCGCGACGACGCAGAGCGCCGAGAAGGGCACACCGTGCCGCTGGAGCGCTTCGACGCCGAGCATGATGTGGCGGTACGCCGGGGAGCCACCCCGGTTCACCCGCTCGTTGTTGAGCTCCTCGGGCCCGTCGACGCTCACGCTGACGCGGACCTGGTGCTCGGCGAAGAACTCGCACCACGCGTCGTCGATCAGCGTGGCGTTGGTCTGCACGTGGTGCTCGACGCCCTCGAACGGGGCCATGAGCTCGGCGAGCGCGGCCCGGCCGGCCGCCAGGGGCTCCCCGCCGTGCCAGACGACCGAGAAGCGCTCATCGGCCGCCGCCCAGGGGTTCACCGACTCGGCGACGGCGGCGGCCACGGCGGGGCTCATGCGGTCGTTGCGCGAGCGGAAGGGCAGGTAGCAGTACGTGCAATCGAGATTGCACAGCGTCGTGGGCTGCAGGACGACATAGCCCGGGATCTGCGAGATGCCCCGCATGCCGCTCCACGACACCGCCCCGTCCTCCTTTTGGGTGTAGGGACGTGTCGTTTCAGCCTAGGTCTATCCCTGCGTCGCAGTAAGTCCCGGTTGATCAAATACGCGAGAGTTTCGCCGGATCGCGTATTCCGACACCTGTAAGGAACGCGCGGGGGAGGCCGCGCCGCTTGTTATCGGCGCGGCCACCCGATCAGCCGCGCGTGTGGGAACCGACCATCTGCACCGTGCCGGTGCCCTCGATGACCTCGCCCACCTGCCAGGCGTCCAGGCCGCGGCCGGCCAGGAAGGCCAGCGTCCGGTCGGCGTCCTCGGCCGAGACCACGGTGAGCATGCCGATGCCCATGTTGAAGGTGCTCTCCATCTCCGAGTCCTCGATGCGCCCCTTGGTGCGCACCAGCTCGAAGATGGGCTGCGGCCGCCAGGTCGCGCGGTCCACGACGGCGTCGAGGTGCTCGGGCAGCACCCGGACCAGGTTGCCCGGGATGCCGCCGCCGGTCACGTGCGCGTACGCGTGGATGTCGGCCTCCTTGAGCAGGTCGAGGCAGTCCTTCGCGTAGATCCGGGTCGGGGTGAGCAGTTCCTCGCCGAGGGTCCGCTGCTTGCCGAACTCGTCGATGACGCTGTCCAGCCGCATCCGGCCGGCGCCCAGCAGGACGTGGCGCACCAGGGAGTAGCCGTTGGAGTGCAGGCCGGTGGAGCGCAGCGCGATGACCACGTCGCCGACCTCGACCCGGTCGCGGCCGAGGATCGCGTCCTCCTCGACCACGCCGACGCCGGTGCCGGAGATGTCGTACTCGTCCGGGCGCATCACGCCGGGGTGCTCGGCGGTCTCGCCGCCCAGCAGCGCGCAGCCGGCGTAGCGGCAGCCGTCGGCGATGCCGGCGCCGATCTCGGCCACCCGGTCCGGCACGACCTCGCCGCAGGCGATGTAGTCGAGCAGGAACAGCGGCTCGGCCCCGCACGCCACCAGGTCGTCCACGACCATGGCGACGAGGTCGATGCCGACCGTGTCGTGGATGCCCATGGCCTGGGCGATCGCGAGCTTGGTGCCAACGCCGTCGGTCGAGGAGGCGAGGATCGGGCTCTTGTACTTCTTGAGGTCGAGCCGGAAGAGCCCGGCGAACCCGCCGATGTCGCCCATCACCTCGGGCCGGTGGGTCCGGTGCACCTTGGTACGCAGCAGCTCGACGGCCTGCTCGCCGGCGTGGATCGACACACCCGCGTCCGCGTAGGTCACGGTCTTGCGGCGGCCCCGCCCGTTGCCGGCGGTCCACAGCTGCCGCTCGGGGGTGCTGCCCTGGCCGGTCTCCCCGGCCCTCTCGGCGCGCTCATCCACGTGCGTCACTTTCTCCCCTTTGATGTGCCTTGCGGCGGCGGGCACCGCTTCATGTCTCGGGTAGGCGGTCACGGGCGCAGCAGCGCGCCCGAGCCGCCAACACTGGCGGCCACGTTGGGCTGGCCGCCATCCGTCGTGGTCGGCGCGGCCCCCGCAGCGCGCGCGACGCCTTCCAGGACGTGCTTGCCGATCACGTTGTCGGCCGGAAGCTCGATCGGGTACTGCCCGTCGAAGCACGCGCTACACAGCCGGGTTGCCGGCTGCTCCGTCGCGGCGATCAGCCCGGGCAGCGACACGTAGCCGAGCGAGTCCGCGCCGATCGAGCGCCGGATGCCCTCGAGGTCGAGGCCGTTGGCCAGCAGCTCGGCGCGGGTGGCGAAGTCGATGCCGTAGAAGCACGGCCACTTGACCGGCGGCGAGGAGATCCGCACGTGCACCTCGATCGCCCCGGCCTCGCGCAGCATGCGCACGATCGCGCGCTGGGTGTTGCCGCGCACGATCGAGTCGTCCACGACCACGAGGCGCTTGCCGCGGACGTTCTCGCGCAGCGGGTTGAGCTTCAGGCGGATGCCGAGCTGGCGGATCGTCTGGGACGGCTGGATGAAGGTGCGCCCCACGTAGGCGTTCTTGATGAGGCCGTGCCCGAACGGGATGCCCGACTCGGTGGCGTAGCCGATCGCCGCCGGCGTGCCGGACTCCGGCACCGGGATCACCATGTCGGCGTCGACCGGGTGCTCCTTGGCCAGCGTGCGCCCGATGGCGACGCGGGCGGCGTGGACGTTGCGGCCCGAGATGGTGGTGTCGGGGCGGGCCAGGTAGACGTACTCGAACAGGCAGCCCTTCGGGTCGGGCGTGCCGAAGCGGCTGGAGCGCAGCCCGTGCTCGTCGATCGCGATGAGCTCGCCCGGCTCGATCTCGCGCACGACGCTGGCGCCGACGATGTCCAGCGCCGCCGTCTCGCTCGCCACGACCCAGCCGCGCTCGAGGCGTCCGAGCACCAGGGGGCGCACGCCGTTGACGTCGCGCGCCGCGTAGAGGGTGTCCTCGTCCATGAAGACGAAGCTGAACGCGCCGCGCAGGGTCGGCAGCACCTCCAGCGCGGCGGCCTCGACCGACAGGTCGGGGCGCGCGGCGAGCAGGGCCGTCACCAGCGCGGTGTCGTTGGTGGAGTTGATCGCGTCGGGCTCCACGTCGGGCAGCTCGGCCACCCGGCGGGCCAGCTCGGCGGTGTTGACCAGGTTGCCGTTGTGCGCGAGCGCGATCGTGGTGCCGGCCCGGTCGTCGCGGCCCCGCGTCGAGCGCAGCGTGGGCTGCGCGTTCTCCCACGTCGAGCCGCCGGTGGTGGAGTAGCGGGCGTGGCCGATCGCGATGTGGCCGCGCAGGCTCGCCAGGGTCGGCTCGTCGAAGACCTGGGACACCAGGCCGAGATCCTTGTAGACCACCACACCGGATCCGTCGGACACCGCGATGCCGGCCGCCTCCTGACCACGGTGCTGCAGCGCATACAGCCCGTAGTAGGTCATCTTCGCGACCTCTTCGCCCGGCGCCCAGACGCCGAACACTCCGCACTTGTCCTGGGGACCTGGACGCTGGGGGTCGAGCTCGTGGCTCAACCGGCCATCGCCTCGGGGCACGTGCCGCTCCTGTCGTCGCAGTTGCCGGGGTGGCTGAGTGTCGGGTGGCGGGGTGGGGTGTGTCTGGGAGATGTACGCGGCCTGAGGGAATGGTTTCGGCCGGCTTGCTGGTCGACGCCACTGGCTTGGGTCGCCGTCGCGGGAAACAGTGTACGCGAGGTTTCGGGCATGACGCAGAGCCACAATTCGCGTGCGGTTTGTAGGCAGTCTGCCCGACGATTTGGCCAGTTACAAGGGTAGATAGGGCGATAAATCCGCCCGAACCCCGCTCGCGCGGATCTTCCCGGCCGTGACGGCTTCGTGCCACGATTTCCGACCCGTGGCGATCTCGATCCACGTGGTCGGGTCGGTCTCCACGACGTTGGGTGGCGTACCTCTCGTATGCCTCGGCCCCTCGATGCACTGAATCGCGCCGTACGGAGGAATGCGCACCTCCACCGAACGGCCAGGTACGCGTGTCCGCAGGTCAGCGAGGAGCTCGCGGACGGCGTCACGAAGGGCGGAACGGTCGGGATCTGCTCCGCCGTTCAGGGCATCAAGGACGCTTTGCACCGTGTCGGAATATCGGTGCGGACTGGACATACGCGGACGATACGACCAGGTTGAGTCGACCCGCAACACATCGCGGGTTTCGCCGACCCCTCCGGACAGGGCATAGTTTGCTGCGGCGCACCATGCAAGGCGAGTCTCGCTCGCATGTTGGACCATAGACAGACATGCTCGGCAGCGACGCTCGGGTGAACGTCAAGATCCGGAGGGGTGTGGACGTGACTGCGCACCGACGAGCCCTGCTGTTCAGAGCGGGGACCGTGGCCGTACTGGCGGGGAGCGCCCTGGTCGGCATCGCAACACCGGCCTTGGCCGCTCCCGGCAATGCCAACGTCGTGGTGGTCAACTCGCCCAATGCTCAACTGACGGTAGGCGGTGGCTCGCAGACCGTCAATGTGCAGATCAAGAACAACGGGGACGACGTCGCCAAGGACACCCAGCTGACGATCGACCTCCCCGGCGATCTGGGTCTCTCGATCTCCAGCAAGCCCAGCGGCTGCAACGGCGGCGGCACGCACCTCGACTGCACGATCAGCGGCGACATCGGGCCCGGGGAGACGAAGAACCTGCCGGTCGGCGTGCAGCCTCCCGCGCAGAGCTCGATCCCGGCCGGCCAGCAGCAGAACGGCACCGGCGGCCAGGTGATCATCACCAGCCAGGGCAGCGACACGAAGTCGTTCAACGTCACGCTGAAGGCCCCGGCGGCCGCCCCGACGACGGCCGCGGCCACGACGGTGACCGAGGTCTCCGGCCAGATCACCGACTCCTCGACGGGCAAGGGCATCAAGGGCGCCACCGTCGTGCTCGAGGACGGCAACGGCAAGAGCCGCCAGATGACGACGTCCGACAGCGGGACGTTCAAGTTCACCGGCACCGAGACCAACCCGATCGCGCCCGGCACGCTGACGATCACCGCCGGCGCGACCGGCTACGACAACTTCAACAAGCAGGTGACCGGCACCGCCGGCAAGGCCACCACCAAGGTGAACCTGGGCCTGCCGCTGCTGGCCGAGTCGCAGTCGGCGCCGCCGCCGCCCAGCGCGGGCGACCTGACCCAGAACGAGTCGCAGGGCGGCGTGGTGCCGCCGAACACCCAGACCAACAACGCCTCGGACAGCGGCGGGGCCGGCGTCTCCTGGATCCTGATCGCGCTCGGCGTGCTGCTGGTCGGCTTCGGCATCGTGGCGATCGTCCTGCTGCTGCGCCGCCGGGGCGACGACGATGACGAGGGCGACGACGACGAGGGCCCGCGCCGCGGCGGCCCGCCCGGCGCCCGGCCCGGCTACCGCCCGCAGGCCGACCCGACGATGGTCGCCGCGATGGGCCCGGCCGCGACGATGGTCAACCGCGGCGGCAACAACGACGCCACCGCGATCGTCCGCCCGGGCCGCGCCTTCGACGACGTGCCCCCGGACCCGTACGGCGCGCCCCCGCCCCCGGCGGGCGGCTACCCGTCGGCCGGCGGCTACAACGACCGCGCGGGCTTCGCCAGCGGCGGCTACGGCCCGTCCTCGCGGCCCCCGGTCGACCCGTACGCTCCCGACTACAACAACGGCTCCGGCGGCGGCGCCTACGGCGAGGCCACCCAGCGCTACGAGCCGGGCACCGGCGCCGCCAACCCCGGCGGCGGTGGCTACGGCGCCAACGGCTACGACGGCCCGTCGGCCGGCGGCGGCTACAACTCCGGCGGCCCCGGCGCGGGCGGCCAGCGCGGCGGCTACGACGGTCCCCCGTCGACGGTGGGCGGCTACAACGGCGGCGGTGGCGGCCAAGGCGGCCAGGGCGGCTACGGCCCGTCCTCCGGCGGCCCCAGCGGCGCGGGCGGCTACGGCGCCAACGGCTACGACGGCCCCTCGGCCGGCGGCGGCTACGACCAGCGCGGCGGCTACGACGGCCCCTCGGCGGGCGGCGGCTACGACCAGCGGGGCGGCTACGACGGCCCGTCCGCGGGCGGCGGCTACGGCGCCGGCGGCCAGGGCGGCTACGAGGACCGCGGCGGCCAGGGCGGCGGCTACGAGGACCGCGGCGGCTACGGCCCGGCCGGGCAGTCCGGCGGCCAGGGCGGCTACGGCGGCCAGGGCGCGGGCGGCCAGCAGGGCAGCTACAACGACGGCGACTACGGCCCGGGCCCCAGCGCCGGCAACGGCTACGGCCCGTCGGCGGGCGGCGGCTACGGCGGCGGCCAGGGCGGCGCCCAGGGCGGCGGCGACTTCGACGGCCCGTACGCGGGCCGCGGCGGTTACGAGCCCCGGGGCGGCTACGAGCCGGCCGCCGGTTACGAGCGCGACGGCTACGAGCGCGTCCCGGAGCCCCCGCGGGCCGGCAACGGCTACAGCGCGGGCGGCGGGGGCGAGTACGAGCAGCGCGGCGGCTACGGCCCGAGCGCGGGCGGCGGCGGAGGCGACTACGACGACGCCCGGCAGCGCGGTGGCAACCGGCGGTCGCTCGACTGGCTGGACGACTGACCCTCACCGAACCAAGCCTGAAGCGGGAGAGCCACGCGGCTCTCCCGCTTTTCGTTTGCGGCGACCCGTCGGCTCAGTCGTCCTCGGACCGCTCGCCCGCCTCGGGCGGGACGGCGGCCTCCGGAGGATCGCGGACGTCCCGGTCGTTCAGTGTGTTTCGGAGGTCCCGGAGGTGGCGAGGGCGGTAGCCGTCGTCGGCGGCGTCCTCGTCCGGGCGGCGCAGTACCTTCGCGTGGCGTCGCATCATCGTCAGCCGTCCCCCGGACTATCTCGTGGTGGGCGTGGTGGCGCGGTCGGCGGCCTCGAGCAGCAGGTCCGCCGGGGCCGACGGGCGCGGGCGGGTCGCCCGCAGCCAGCGGACCTTGCGCAGCATCCGCGTCGCCGGGCCGGCGGCCCGATGCCTGGCGACGTGGCCGGCTCGTTGATTCATCACGCAACAGAGTGTGCGCGGACGGCGACGCATTCGTTAGACCACGAACAGCCGGGGTCCTGGGACCGTCCGGTTTCCCCCGTTCGAAGGTGAGTACCAGGCCTTCAGGTGCTGAGTAAGTGGCCGAACTCGGCGTGCAGGGTTTGGCCGGTTTCGGCGGCGGTCGATGCCAGGGAGAGCCTCCGGAAGACCGACGGCCGCAGGTCCGGGCGGGCCTCCTCCAGCGTCGCCCAGCGCGTGCCGGTGAGCTCGTCGGCGGCGGGGGTGAGCGTGAGGCCGGCCGGGTCGAGCACGCCGCCGTCGAAGACGAACTGCACCTGGTCGCTCCACGGGCCGCGGCCCGGGGTCCAGTCCACGAGCAGGAGGCGGCCGGCCGGGCGGTCCAGGCCGATCTCCTCGCGGACCTCGCGGGCGCAGGCGGCGGACGGGGGTTCGCCGGACTCCACGATGCCGCCGGGGATGTCCAGGTACGGCTTGTAGTTGGGCACCACGAACAGCACCCGGCCGGCCGGGTCGCGGATCAGCGCTCCGGCGGCGACGGTCTTGTGGGCCATCCGGCGGGCGATGCCGGGGTTGAACTCGCGTTCCGGCTCGCCGTCGAGGGCGAAGTCCGCACTGAAATCGCTCATCGCCGAGGATTCAACTCCGCATCTTGCGCGATGCAAAGGGGCGGCAAAGAACCGGGGAAACTAATGCCCACGAATGCAACAGGTCGTGCAGACCTTGGGGGTGGGCAGCGTGAAGGCGAGGCAACAGGTCCGCCGCTGGATATCGAGCCCACCGCCGGCCCGTTCGGTCAGATCGACCAGATCGTCGGCGTCCAGCGCGGTCAGGACGCGGTGCGCGATGTCCATCGTCGGGCCGGGCAGCGAGTCGGCCGCGCGGGACAGGCCGTAGGCGACCCCGGAGGCGACCGAGCCCCACAGCGTGCGCCGGCCGAGGCGGGCCCGGTGGCGCACCTCCTCGAGCAGCGGCTCGAGGTGCGCGTCGGCCAGCGATCGGCGCAGCACGCCCAGGAGCTCGGCCTCGTCCTCGACGATGAGCAGGCCGGGGGCGTCGGTGGCGACGATCGGGTCGGTGGCCACCACCGCGGTCACCGGGGCGCGCAGGCCGAGGGTCAGGAACGGCTGGCGGTCGGTGTAGCGGACCAGCACGTGGTCCGGGGTCATCAGCGGCACGCGGCGGGACGCGGCGAAGCCCAGCACGGCCGGCAGGGCCAGCCAGTAGGAGTAGCACTTCCAGGCCAGCGCGGCGGCGGCGTGCGGCTGGGCGCTCCACCGGCGGGCCGCGGTGGCGAGCAGGTCGTCGACGTCGAGCTCGGCCGCCGGGCACCAGTCCGGGCCGCCGGCCCCGACGAGTCCGGGCACCAACCCCTGGAGTGAATCTTTGCCGTGGCGGTGCTGCAGCGCGCCGAGGGTCGCGACCACCGGCGCCAAGGGCTCGACGCCCTCGCGGCTGATGAGCGCGGTCACGTTGGGTCGCCGACCCGGGCGGCGGGCACGCCGCGCCGACCAAGAGGCTCGTGCCTGCGACTGGTGCTCACCACCGTTGCGTACCCCCAGATGTGCTCGCCAAGCGCCCACGATACAGCGATTAGGTAAGGCTAACCAGGTTAACCCCGTCATGCTCCGGCACCCCGGTGTCGTAACCCAGTGTCACGACCTTGACGGCGGGGGGTGACCAAAAGGGTTTGATCAATACCGATCAAGCGGTGGTGTCAACCATTTTGTCAGGAATCTGTCCGGCCAGCATGGTCAAGAGCCGGACTCGGGGACACTAACCGGACAGGGGCCGTCTCCCTGTAGGGCTGGGCCGGATATGACCACGAGCGACCCCTCTCCCGTGCAGCGGGCGTCGGAGACGTTCGTCGCCGAGTTCGCTCGGTGGCGCGTCGAGCGTGGCATGTCGAAGAAGCAGTTGGCCGCCGCCATGGGCTTCGACGCTTCCTACGTGAGCCACGTCGAGGCCGGCCGCCACCGCCCGACCGAGGACTTCGCCCGCCGGGCCGAGGCCATCCTGCAGAGCGGGGGCCAGGTCTGGCAGCGGTACAAGGAGTACGACGAGCTGCGGGCCACCGCGCGCAGCCGGGTCGGGGTGCCCGGCCGGGACCCGCCGGTGCCCGACCAGTGGCTGCCGCCCGGCACCGGGCTCGTGGTGGAGAAGGAGACCGCCCGGCTCTCGTACGTCGACGGAAAGTACCGCTGCACGGTTCGCCGCGCGCTGTACAACGCCGGCACGGAGCCGATCACGCGGTACCTCGTGCGCATCTCCGTCGACCGCTACCCGGACGATCCCGCGCGCTCCAACCGCCACCACCACGACCACCCGCTGTCGCTCGAGGAGCTCTCGCTGGTCGCCTCGTGCGCCGGCGAGCCCATGGAGTGGCGGGCCAAGACCGACCGCGACACGCTCAAGGAGCTCTGGCTGCTCTTCGAGAACGCGCAGGGCCGCTTCCCGCTGTACCCGGGGCAGCGGACCACCATCGCGTACTCGTGGCACATCGGCATCGACAAGTGGGGCAACTGGTTCGAGCGGGCCATCCGCCTGCCCACCCGCGCCCTCACCGTCGAGGTCGAGTTCCCGGCGCGGATGCGGCCGGTGGTCTGGGGCGTGCAGACGTCGCTGTCGGCCGAGGAGGTGCCGCTGCGCACCCCGATCACCCAGGAGCTGTCCGAGGACGGCCGCGCGGTGTTCTCCTGGCACACCGAGGCGGCTACCCTGCACGACTACTACCGGCTCGAGTGGCGCTTCCGGGGCAACCGCCCCGAGGGGGCCGTCGAGGAGTCGGACGACGACTGGACCCAGTTGTCGGCGTGAAAGCGGGCCGTCAGCGGGCGGCCCGCCTCTCGCCGCCCGCTAAGCCGTCGCCAGTTTCAAAGCGCCCGGCTCGACGTGGTCGACGCACAGCACGCCGCTGAGGTGGTCCACCTCGTGCAGCACGTCGCGGGCCAGCCGCCCGCGGTCGAACGTGGCGACCGCCTCGTCGCCGGCCAGCGTCAGGTAGCTGATCACGGCGGTGCGCGGCCGGCGCAGCGTGCAGCGGAAGTCGAAGAAGCTCAGGCAGCCCTCGGTGGTCTCCTCCCAGTCCTGCCGGTGGGCCGGCCCGACCTCGATCACCTGCGGGTTGATGAGGACCAGCTGGGGCGCGCCGGCGGCCCGGAAGACGGCCATCGAGCGCGGCTCGCCGATCTGGGGCGCGGCCAGGCCCATCGCGCCGGTGGTGAAGTCGTGCACCCGCTGCACCGCGTCGGCGACGGCGGTGAGCCGCTGCAGGATGCGCAGTGCCTCGTCGCGTTCATCGGGTAGCCGGAACGGGCGGGTGGCGGAGGTGAGGACCGGGTCACCCAGCTGCACGATCCCGAGCGCGGCCATCACCTCGCTGGCACGGCGAGTGCGAAGCCCCTGCGGGCGAGGGGCCTGGTCGGGGATGGTCTTGCGGCCGTTGGCCACGTCACTGGTCATCGCTGCTCCTCAGGGGCGGGTTGCCGAATCGCCACGGGAAGTGCCGCGAGCCGGGCGTGCAAAAAAACCGCGGTCTGGCGGGACCGCGGCGCGAAGAATCGTACGGTTCGAGGGTTGGAAATGCGTCGGCCCGGCTCGGCGCCATCCACCCAGTGTGATTGGCGCCGAGCCGGGTGTGAACCCCTTTAGGCCTCGTTGAACATGAATGAATGAGTGCGATTCTTTTACGCGTTTACTCCAGTTCCCCGCCGGCGGAAAGGTACGCCTCCTCGACGTATACGGTCACCCACCGGGCCGGTCGGCGATCGGCCACCAGCTCCAGCGAGGGGTCGAGGTTGAGGGAGCGGTAGGCGCGGCGCATGGCGTCGTCGTCGAGCACCTTGGCCCGCCCGCTGACGTGCAGGCCGATCGCGCCCCGGGCGAAGTCGACGAAGAGCAGGCTGATCCGCGGGTCCCGGGCGATGTCGGCGATGGCCTGCGACGGTTGCCCCTCGTCGAACTCGGGCCAGGCCAGCCGGTTGACGTCGAGCACGCGGACGAAGCCGGGGCCGCCGGTGACGAAGGTGCAGTCGTTGCCGTCGTCCGGATCCCCGGTGGCGACGAACATCATCTCCTGGCGGCGGACGAAGCTCTGCATGCGCTCGTCCAGCCCGGTGAGGACCTCATGATCGGACAGGGTTGCCACGGGGCACCTCCGGATTGCTGCCAACGCCGTGTGCTCACGGTGGCATCGCGACGGCGGGGGGTAGCCGGACAGCCGGTGCGACGGCGCCGTTCGGGGGAGGCGGTCCAGGATGTGGCAAGCCCCCGGGACCGGCGCGTCATGGGGAAAATCGGCCCCGCGCACGCCGGGTCGCACATCCAGTGCGATGCGTGGTCATCGCAGGTGGCGACGCTGATTCGCAGACGGAACCCACGTTGACCGCGAAGGGCACCGATGAGCAATCTGTCGCGATTACTGAAGGAGAGTTGGACACTCGTCGAGGAACAGCAGGACAAGCTCGCCAGCCACTTCTACGCGCGCATGTTCCTCAACAACCCCCAACTGCGTGACCTGTTTCCGGTGCAGATGGACGTACAGCGCTCCCGCCTGCTGGGCGCGATCGTCACGGCCGTGCAGACGGTCGACGACCCGGACCGGCTCGACGAATACCTCCGGGCGCTCGGCCGGGACCACCGCAAGTTCCACGTGCAACCGGAGCACTACGACGTCGTCGGCGACGCGCTCATGGAGGCGCTGCGCACATTCGGCGGTGACCAGTGGACCCTCGAGTTCGACCAGGCCTGGCGCGACGCCTACGCGCTGATCGCGGCCAAGATGATGGAGGGTGCCGATGCTGACGCCGACAATCCGCCCTACTGGCATGCCGAGGTGCTCTACCACGAGCGTCGCAGCCGCGACATCGCCGTGCTGACCTGCCGGCCGATGCAGCCGCTGGAGTACCGCGCCGGCCAGTACATCAGCGTCGAGACCAGGTACCAGCCGCGGCTGTGGCGCGCCTACTCCGTCGCCAATGCGCCCCGCAAGGACGGCTCCCTCGACTTCCACGTCCGCGCGGTCGGCGCCGGCTGGGTCTCCTCCGCCCTGGTCCGCCGGGTGCAGCCGGGCGACATGATCCGGCTCGGTTCGCCAATGGGCCGGATGACCCTCGACCGCCGCTCGACCCGCGACATCGTCTGCGTCGCCGGGGGTACTGGCCTGGCCCCGATCAAGGCGCTCATCGAGGAGATGACCCGGGCCAACCGCACCCGCTGGGTGCACGTCTTCTTCGGCGCGCGGGACCGCGACGACCTCTACGACCTGGCCTGCCTCAACCGCCTGGCGGCCCGCTACCCCTGGCTGTCGGTGGTGGCCGCCACCAGCGCCGACCCCGACTTCCCCGGCGAGCACGGCAACATCTCCGACGTGGTCAGCCGCTACGGCCCCTGGCGCGACCACGACTTCTTCGTCTCGGGCTCGGCGCAGATGGTCCGCGCGACCATGCGCACGCTCGCCGAGATGCAGGTCCCGGCCATCCGGATCAAGTACGACTCCTTCGGTGACAGCTGAGCGCGGGCGGGCCGTCGTGGTGCGGTGACGGCCCGCCCGCGCTCCCAGCTCGGGCAAGTACGCTTTCGCCGTGATCGACCGACGGGCCCTGCGCGCCGAGATCCTGCTCGTGCTGGGCGTGTCGCTGGGCGCCTCGGCGGTCTACTCGATCATCAGGATCGTCGACCGGCTCACGTACGTCGCGCCGCTGTCCCAGCAGACCGCGACGCTCAACCCGACCGTGGTGGCCGACCGGCCCTGGCTCGACCTGATCTACCAGCTCTACTACATCGCGAGCCCGCTCATTCCGGCGCTGCTCGCCGTACACCTGCTGCGCCGCGACCACGTCCCGCTCGACATCGGCCTGGACCGCGCCCGCCCGCTCGGCGACCTCTGGCGCGGCGCCGCCCTGGCCGCGCTCATCGGCCTGCCCGGCCTCGGGCTGGTGTGGGCGGCCCAGCAGCTCGGCATCAGCGCCAGGATCGTGCCCGAGGCGCTGGGCACCCACTGGTGGTCCGTGCCGGTACTGATCCTCTCGGCCGTCGAGAACGGCGTGCTCGAAGAGGTCGTCATGATCGGCTACCTGCTGACCCGGCTGCGCGAGCTGGGCTGGGCCACCTGGCCGGCCATCGCCACCAGTGCCGTCATCCGCGGCTCGTACCACCTCTACCAGGGCTTCGGCGGCTTCATCGGCAACTTCGTGATGGGCCTGGTGTTCGGGTACTTCTTCCGCCGCACCGGCCGGGTCATGCCGCTCATCGTCGCCCACTCGATCCTCGACATCGTCTCCTTCGTCGGTTACGCGCTGCTCAAGGATCATCTCGGTTTCCTAAGTTAGGGCAAATTCGGACAATTACCCTGACCGTGTGGGTCGCATCCTTCTCGCCATCACCCTTGTCCTGAGCGGCGCCTTCGCGGTGTCGTCCCCGGCGCACGCCAAGGCCGAAGCGGCGCTCTACATCGTGCAGCTGCAGGGGCGCCCCGCACTGCGCACGGAGAGTGCTCGCGCCGCCGTCCGGGAGAACCGGGGCACGGTACTGCGGGCAGCCGGCGTTTCCACCACCGTCCGCGACTACGAGACGGCCTTCAACGGATTCGCCGCCGCGCTGACCCCCGCCCAGCGGGACAAGGTCGCCCGCACGCCCGGCGTGCTGCGGCTGTGGAAGAACGAGCGGCGCACCGTCGACACCATCTCCACGCCGTCGTTCCTCGGCCTGGCCGGTCCCGGCGGCGCCTGGGCCCAGCAGTTCGGCGACCCCGCGCACGCCGGCGAGGGCATGATCATCGCCGACATCGACACCGGCTTCTGGCCGGAGAGCCCGAGTCTGGCCCCGCTGCCCGAGCCCCGCCCCGACCAGGCGATCATCGACCGCAAGTGGAAGGCCGGCGGCGCCGACAAGTGCGACGAGGGCACCGGCCCCCCGGCCCAGCAGATCACCTGCAACAACAAGGTGATCGGCGCCCGGTACTACAACAGCAGCGGCTTCGGCGACTGGACCGGCGAGTTCCAGTCCCCGCGCGACTACGACGGCCACGGCACCCACACGGCGACCACCGCGGCCGGCGACAACGACGTGCCGGCCGCGATCAACGGCGCCCCGGTCGGCAAGGTCTCCGGCATGGCCCCGGCCGCCCGCATTGCGGTCTACAAGGCGCTGTGGCGCCAGGCCGACGGCGAGGGCTCGGGCGGCACCGTCGACCTGCTCGCCGCCATCGACGACGCGGTGGCCGACGGCGCCGACATCATCAACTACTCCGTCTCCGGCTCCAGCGCCCTGGTCGTCGACCCGATCGGGCTGGCCTTCTACAACGCCGCCGCGGCCGGCGTCTTCGTGGCCGCCTCGGCCGGCAACTCCGGCCCGGACGCCGGCACGGTCGTGCACAACGCGCCGTGGGAGATGACCGTCGCCGCTAGCTCGCACGACCGCGGCGCGATCAAGAGCGTGACCCTCGGCAACGGCAAGACCTACACCGGCGTGGGCCAGGGACCGGCCGTGCCCGACGCCCCGCTGGTCGACTCGGTCCAGGCCGGCCTCGCCGGTCAGGCCGCCGACCGGGTCGAGCTGTGCTACCCCGGCGCCCTGGACTCGGCCAAGGTCAAGGGCAAGATCGTGCTGTGCAGGCGGGGCGAGAACCCGCGGGTCGACAAGAGCATCGCGGTGCGCGACGCCGGCGGCGTCGGCATGGTGCTCTACAACCCGACCGAGAACTCCCTCAACGCCGACTACCACGTCGTCCCGACGGTGCACGTGGACGAGGCCGCCGGCGCGGCGATCAAGGCGTACGCGGCCGGCACCGCCCCGCGCGCCGCCCTG
>NZ_BAAARV010000005.1:29271-76861 GCF_039532525.1 Dactylosporangium salmoneum | reverse complement strand
GACGGGGACCTCATCAAGCCCGACATCGCCGCCCCCGGCATGGACATCGTGGCGGGCGTCTCCCCGGCCGGGCACCACGGCAATCTCTTCGACGGCGAGAGCGGCACGTCGATGTCGAGCCCGCACATCGCCGGCATCGCCGCGCTGCTGCGGGCCAAGCACCCGAAGTGGTCCCCGGCCGCGATCAAGTCCGCCCTGATGACCACGGCCGGCACGACCGACAACACCGGCGGCGCGATCCAGCGGGGCACCCGCGACGCCACCCCCTTCGACTACGGCTCCGGCCAGGTGCGCCCGGCCCGCGCCTTCGACCCCGGCCTCGTGTACGACGCGGGGGCGCAGGACTGGGCGCGGTACGCCTGCGGGCTCGGCCAGATGCAGCTGGTGAGCGACTGGTGCCCGATGGTCGGCACGATCGACCCCAGCGACCTGAACTACCCGTCGATCTCGATCGGCTCGCTGCCCGGCACCCAGACCGTCACGCGATCGGTCACCAACGTCACCGGCCTGCCCAGCGTGTACGTCGCCGAGGTCGCCGCCCCGCCCGGCACGACGGTCGAGGTCTCCCCGACGACGATCACGGTCCCGGCCGGCAGGACGGTCGAGTTCAAGGTCACCGTGCGGCGGACCGACGCGGCTTACGGCAAGTACACCTTCGGGTCCTTGACCTGGACGGACCTGCGCGGGCACGCCGTGCGCAGCCCGATCGCGGCGCGGCCGGTCGCGCTCTCGGGCCCCGGCGAGATCACGGGCACCGGCGCGAGCGGCCACGCCGCCATCGACCTTCTCGGCGGCTACGACGGACTGGTCACCGCCCACCCCTACGGCCTGGCCGCGTCGACGGTCTACACGTCGAAGCTGGTCGGCAGCACGGCCGCCTTCAGCTCCGCGCTCCCGGGGGTGTCCCCGGCCGTCTACGCCTTCGAGTTCACCGTGCCGCCGGCCACGAAGCTGGCCCGCCTGGCCACGTACGCGGCGGATCACGCGCCGGGGACCGACCTTGACCTGTACGTGTTCCAGAACGACAAGCTCGTCGGCCGCAGCGAGGGCACCACGGCGGACGAGGAGATCCCGCTGACGGGGGGTTCCGGGACCTATCAGGCGTACGTCGTCCAGTTCGCCCTCCCGCCGACGCTTGTCGATCAGCAGGTGAAGGCGCACCTGTTCCTCGCCGGCGCGCCCCTGACGGGCAACCTGTCGGTGACCCCGCGCCAGCGGCCGGTGACCGCCGATTCGCCGCTGCCCTTCGACGTCTCCTGGCAGTCCCTGGACCCGGCGAAGCGCTACCTGGGCATGATCGAGTTCGGCGACGGCACCGCGGCCCGGGCCTGGACCACCGTGGCCATCGGCCCGCAGCCCCCGACGGTTCCCTAGGGGCGGGTACCCCACGCCGAGACCATCGGGGCGGTGGCGATGTCGAGCCGCCCCGCGTCCAGCGCCGCGAGGTGGGCGTCGACCTCCGCGTCGGTGGCCCGCCCCGAGCCCGTCAGCCGCGCCCGCAGCTGCTCGATCGTCGCCCGCTCCAGCCGCGCGCTGACCGCCCCGCCGAACGGGAAGGACGACTCGGCGGCGACGTCCACGAGACCGGCGGCCCGCAGCACGCGGGGCAGCGTCCGCCCGTACGCCAGGTCCACCCCACGCTCCGCCATCAGCGAGCGGAAGGCGTGCCGCAGCCGGTTCGCCCGCCGCTCGTCCTCGCCCGCCTCGTCCGGGCAGGCCAGCGGCTGCAGCGCCGGGTCGGCCTCCTCCAGCAGCAGGCGCCCGCCCGGGCGCAGGGCCGCGACCAGCGCCGACAGGGCGGCGGCGCGCTGCGGCACGTGTACCAGGACCAGCCGGGCGTGGATCAGGTCGAAGCCGTCGCCCGGTGGCGGCTCGGCGCCGACGTCGTGCTGGCGCACCTCGTAGCCGGCGCCGGCGGGCAGCCAGGACACGTCGATGTCGGTGGCCAGCACGCGGCCGGTCGGGCCGACCCGGGCGGCCAGCCAGGCCGGGACGCTCGGGCCGCCGGCGCCCACCTCCCAGCACCGCCAGCCGGGGGCGACGCCCAGGGCGGCCAGGCGGAGCAACGTGCCGGGGTCGAAGAGCTCGGCCAGCGCACCGAAGCGCCGGCCGGCCTCGGCCTGGGCGTTGGCCAGCAGGTAGCCGCCGTCGCCGGCAGCTTCCAGCACCTCGTCGATGCCGTTCGGGTCGTCGTAGGCGTGTGCGAAGCCGTGCCGCTCGTAGAGGCGCCGGGCGCGGCTGCCGCCGATGACGGTCAAGCGGAAGGGCCGGGCGTCGCGGTGTGCGGCCATCACCTGGCGCAGGACCTCGCCGCCCACGCCGGTGCCGTGCAGCGCCGGGTCCAGGTAGAAGTGCTCAATCCACTGCGCGTCGGGCTCGGGGCGCACGGCGATGCAGCCCATCGCCTCGCCGTCGAGCTCGATGACGTCCGTGTTGGCCGGGACGTACTGCTCCAGGAAACGCTGCCTCGCCCGGTCGGGGTCCCAGCGGCCGATGCGCTCGAGATCGGGCCGCATCGCGAGGGCCTTGAGCCCGGCCAGGCGAGGGGCGTCGTCCGGCGTGGCCGGGCGCAGTTTCCACGGGGCCGCCATGATGCGAGCCTACGTTGACCCCAACCATCTGTGGTCGGGCAGGCGTTTGAGGGGATATGGACGAGGATCGGTATCCGGGCTTCCGGGACTTCGTGTCCGGGCGCGGGCCGGCGCTGTCGCGGGCGGCGTACCTGCTGACCGGGGACCACCATGCCGCCGAGGACCTGGTGCAGACCGCGCTGTCACGGGTGCTGCGGCACTGGGGGCGGGCGCGGGACGGGGATCCGGAGGCGTACGTCCGGCGGACCATGTACCACCTGCAGATGTCGTGGTGGCGGCGCCGGCGGGTACCGGAGCAGCTGGCCGCGGCGCCGCCCGAGCGGGCCGGCCTCGATCCGTACGTCGGCACCGTGCTGCGGATGACGCTGGACCGGGCGCTGGCCGTGCTGACCCCGCGCCAGCGCGCGGTGCTGGTGCTGCGGTTCTACGAGGACCTGACCGAGGTACAGGCGGCGCAGGTCCTCGGTTGTTCGGTGGGATCGGTGAAGCGGTACGCGCACGACGGGCTCGCCCGGCTCCGGGCCGCGGCCCCACACCTCGTCGATGACGCGGAGCGAGTCGGGGGAGGCTGGCGATGACGGCCCGGCTGCGTGAGGAGATGCGCGCGAGCGCCGAGGGCGTCACGCCGTACGAGCTCTACGCCGGCGCGCTGGCCAAGGCGCGGCGGCACCGGCGGCGGCAGTGGGTCGCGGCGGCGACGGCGGCCGCGATCCTGGCGCTGCTCGCCATCGTCGCCCCGCCCCTGACCCGGCCGGCGCCGGCCCCGGTGGCCCCTGTCGACCCGTCCGTCCCCCCGACGCCGTCGCTGCCGGCCAAGATCGGCGCGCCGCTGTGGGGCACGCCGGACGTGACCGACGAGCCGATCGGCCCGGCGAGCGTGGCCTTCGGCTCGGGCCTGTGGTGGTGGGGCGAGAGCAAGGGCGTCACCGCGCTGGTCGGTGCGAGCACGGATGCGTACGGCACCGTGCAGAACCGCGACGTCCTGCGCGCGGGCGAGCACGTCCTGCTGTCCCCGGACGGCGCGCTGGTGGCCACCGAGAACCGGGTGATCGACCTGCGCACCGGCAAGGACACCACGCTGCCCGACCTCGGCGCCACCCCGCGCATTCCGCAGGCCTGGTCCGCCGACGGGCGCTACCTGGCGGTGGTCGCCTACAAGGTGATGTGGGTCACGGAGCCCAACGGGGGGCAGACGTACGGGGCGGCCGAGGCCACCCTGCACCTGGTCGAGGTCGCGACCGGCCAGCACCGCAAGATCGCCGACCTCCCGACGAGGGGCAACCACGACGGCTGGACGGCGGCGTTCGCGCCGGCGGGCGGCGCGCGCCTGGCCTACCAGTCGGGCACGCAGATCTCGGTCGTGTCGCTCGACGGCACCCTGCTGTCCCGCTTCGACATGGACCTCGGCGTCCGCCTGGCCGGCAAGGGCGCGTGGACCCGCGACGGCGAGGGCCTCATGCTGCTGCGCCAGCGCCGCTGCTGCGCCAAGGACGCCTACCAGTCCCGCTGGCAGCTCTTCGCGGTGGACGCGGCCACCGGCCGGGACCGGGCCGAGCCGGCCGTGCCCGAGCTGGCGGGGCTGGTCGCCGTACGCCTGCTGGGTTGGACGAACTCCGGCGAGCCGGTCATCACCGCCGCCTATCCCGAGCCGGGCATCGCCGTCGTCGGCTTCGACACCGACGACCGGGCGCTGTCCATCTCCGGCAACCACCTGGCCGACTACGCGTTCGTCCGCTCGGCCCGCGTGGTGGCCCTGGCCGCGGACGGCACGCAGCGCGTCCTGGTCCGCGGCCCGGACGAGGATGTGCTGTCCATCGACGTGTCCGAGGCCGCCATCGCGAGCGGCCTGACGCGGCCGGGCCGCGCGCCGACGGGGCTCGGGCCGTACCTGCGCCGCGCCCTGGTCGCCCTCGCCGTCGGGGCCGTCCTGGTGCTCACCGCCGTGATCCTGCTGGTCATACATATAGGCGGCCGGCGGCGACGACGACCGCGCTACCCGATATCTCGACCCTATCCACCGCCCCGTTGACGACGGTGGCGGTGGCGCGGATGGTCGACGGGCGCCCCATCTCCACGCCCTGGTGGACGGTGATGGTGGCGCCCTGCGGGATGCGGCCGTGGCGGCCCAGGTGCAGGGCGAGCGGGCCGGCCGCGGAGCCGGTGCCGGCGTCCTCGACCACGCCGTAGGCCGGCGAGAACATGCGGGCCCGCCACACCAGCGGGTCGCCGGTCGGGGCGAAGCAGTTCGCGGCCAGGTCCTCGTGGGCCGCCAGGGCGCGATGGTCGACCTGCAGGGCGGAGAGGTCGGCCACGGTGGGGAGGCCCACGAAGGCGTGGCGGGGGCCGTTGCGGTACACCTCGACCGGAAGCGTCGACGAGGACAGCCCGAGGGCGTCCAGCAGCTCCGCGGCCCGGTCGTAGGGCTGCCACACCGGGATCGGCTGGCGCATCCGGGCGGTCGTGACCCGGCCGCCCGGCGGGCCGGCGAACTCGAACGGCACCACGCCCATGCCGGTCTCCATGCGCAGCTCGCGGCCGCGCACGCCCGGGTGGGCGGTGGTGGCGAGGACCGCGGCGGTGCCGAAGGTGGGGTGGCCGGCGAACGGCAGCTCGCCGACCGGGGTGAAGATCCGCACCCGCACGTCGCCGCCCGCCGTGGGCGGGAGGACGAAGGTGGTCTCGGACAGGTTCATCTCGCGCGCGATGCGCTGCATGCATGCGGAGGACATGCCGGTGGCGTCGGGAACGACCGCGAGCGGGTTGCCCTCCAGGGCCGTGTCGGTGAAGACGTCGGCGATCACGTAGCCGTACACGGCGCCAGGCTAGGCCCGCGGCCGGGCGTCCCGGAACTGCTCGATCGAGTAGGCGAAGAACTCGGCCAGCGGCTCGACGATCCGCGCCGGGGCCCGGTTGAGGCCGTCGTGGCCGCTGCGGGGGACGGCGAGCACCCGAGCGCGCGGGATGGCCCCCGCCAGGGCGTTGTTGAGCCCGGCATAGTACGGCGGACCGCCCGCGCCGTACGCCAGCAGCACCTCGGCGGTGATGCCGGACCACGCCTCGGCCGGTGCGTCGTGCAGCCGGATCTGCTGGGACTCGTCCAGGGTCATCCTCAGCAGCTGGCCCATCATCCGGCCGATCGAGGTGCGCAGGAAGGCGCGGCAGATCGCCACCTGCGCCCCGAGCGGCAGCCGGGACGCCGCCGACTGGGTGTTGATGCCGCCCGCGGTGAGGGCCATGGCCAGGGCGACCTCGCCCCGGGCCGCGGCCTCCCGCGCGGCGTCCAGCCACTGCGCCGGGAACCCGCCGGCGACGCCGACCGCGGCGTCGTAGACCGCCAGCCGCTCGATCGGGAGGCCGCGCCGGGCCGCGTCCAGCGCGATGTAACCGCCGGAGCTGTGGCCGATGACGTTGCGCGCGCCGGTGTGCTCGAGGATCGCGCCGAGGTCGGCGAGGTCCTGCTCGAACGTGTAGGGCTCCTGGCGGGGGCCGGCGTCCTCGCGCCCCCGGCGGTTGTAGAGGTGCACGGTGAACCGGTCGGCGAGCCTGTGCGCCAGCCGCTTGTAGATGCCGATGGTGACCCCGCCGCCGTGGACCACGACGATGCCGGGCCCGGCGCCGAACGTGTGCAGCGCGATCGTCGCGCCGTCGGGGGCCGGGATGCGCTCGACTGCCTCGCTCATGACTGCTCCCATCGCGTCACGATAACTGCGAACGACGTTAGCAGTTTAGCAGGGTTACTCGATGCCGGACAGCTCCCAGCGGTGGCTCAGCGGCTCGCGCACGACCCGGCAGACGAAGGACCGGCCGCCGGCCGTGCCGCGGACCAGGAAGGTGTCGTCGTCCGGGCGTTCGGTGGAGGCGATGGCGACCGGGCCGGCGTTGCGGTCGCGGGCCGCGGCCGAGCACTGGTCGCGGGCGGCCCGGGTATCGCTGCGCGAGGTCCAGAAGACCGCCAGCCCCGCCACCGCCGCCAGCGCGACGACGACCACCACGGCCTGCCGCACGGAGAACTTCGCATCGATCACGATCGGCAGGGTAGCGCGTCAGCCGGCACCGCAGCGGTCCCTGGCGAAGGCCTCGCGGGTCATGAGCTTGCTGTGGTCGTGGTCCTCGGGGACCAGGACCTGGCCGTCCGGCACCTTCGTCAGGTCGTCGACGGTGAAGAGGACCGTCGGGGCGCTGGAGCCCTCCGGGCCCGGGTCGGAGGAGTCGAGGGCGTAGCGGTGGCCCGGCTCGAACGCGGTCAGCGGGATCACCTCGAAGCTGCCCGGCTGGCCCTCGTCGACCGTGTGCCGGACCGTGGTGAGCCGCCAGCCGGGGCGCACGGCGCCCAGCAGCTCCACGTCCACGCTCCGCGCCCGGTCCGGCGGGGCCACCGTGACCGACCAGGTCAGGAGCGTGTTGGTGTAGTCGTCCTTGTCGTTTCGGTACACCTCGACGTCCACCGTCGAGCGGCCGCACACCGCCACGAAGGCCGTCGGCTTGCCGTCCACTACCGCGAGCGCCGCGAACTGGATCGGGTCCGGGCCCAGGTAGCAGCCGGACAGGCCCGAGAGGCCCAGCACCGCGACGATCGTCAGCGCCCCCGCGCGCAAACGAGTCATAGCCACCACTGTCGATCGGCGGGGTCAAGGCGCGATCACGGCGGTGTCACATCCTGGGCGGCGGCGGTGCTGTTTCGGCGCATGGATACGACGCGCTCACCGGCATACTGGCGGCGTGATCGAAGTCCTCGAGTACGACCCCGCCTGGGCCGCCCTCGCCGCCCGGGAGATCGACGAGGTGAGGGCCGCGCTGGCCGGCCGGATCGCGGACGTCGAGCACGTCGGCAGCACCGCCGTCCCCGGCCTGGCCGCCAAGCCGGTCATCGACCTGATGGCGGCGGCGGACGACCTCGACGCCGTGGCGCGCGACGAGGACGTTCTGGGCTCCATGGGGTACCGCCGGATCGAGACCGGCATGACCGGACGCCTCTTCTACCGCCGCGAGGGCGCACCCGTCGCCTACCACCTGCACGTGGTCGCCGCGCCGACGTGGGCGACCCGCAACGAGCGGCTGCTGCGCGACCACCTGCTGGCCACCCCGGCGGATCGCGATGCCTACGGCCGCCTGAAGCGCGAGCTGGCCGGTGCGACCGGGGACGGCCTGGAGTACACCCGCGGCAAGACCGGACTCATCCAGCGCATGGTCGACGAGGCCCGCGCCGCCCGCGGCCTGCCGCTGGTCGACGTCTGGGAGGACTAGGAGCGGGTTGCATGGAGGCGATCCCGGACTGGTTCTGGTCCGCGCTGGCGGCCGCGCGGCCGTCGCTCGCCGCGCTGGAGGCGTGGCTCGAGGCGCAGCCGCGGGAGGTCGTGGAGCGGTTCGCCGCCGCCTACGACGCGGCGGCGGGTGAACTGGTCGACGACTACTCGGACGGCGTCGAGGTGGACGGCATCGTGTGGTCCGAGGACAGCGCCGAGGACCTGTGCGCGTGGGTGGTCGGCCAGGGGCGCGACTTCTGGGGGCGGGTCGTCGACGGCACGTGGTCGCTGGCCGAGGTCGCCGACGCCTACCTCGACCGGCCCTCGCCGCTGGGCGCGGCGGCGGTCCGGTGGGACACGGCCGTGTCCCATCCGGACCATCGCGGCTACCAGGCGCCGTGGGCGATCGCGTACGGCGTCTACCGGACCCGCTTCGGCGAGGAGCTCACCGAAGCGTGACCAGACGCTGTTTCAGCTCTACACATCCGAGCGCACGACCTGGTAACCGGCGAGTGGGCCGGCGCAGACGGCGTACAGGCTGGTGGTGTGCGCGACGCTGTCGGTGTTGCGCAGGGCGGTCATCCACACGGACTGGCTGTCGGCCGTGCCGGGCGCTGACTCCTGGATGCGGGTCTTGAAGTCGGCACTGCCCGAGCCGACGACTGCCGCACCGCCGCTGAGTACCACCGAGCCGACCGGACACCGCGCGGTGTCGCGGACGAAGCCGCCGGCGGCCACGGTGACGTCCTTGTGAACGACCTGATAGCCCGCCGGGGCGTTGGAGCAGACGGCGAACAGTCTGATCGCATGGGCGACGGTGTCGTTGTTGCGCAGGGCGGTCAGCCAAAGGGACTGACCGCCGGTCGCGCCCGGTGCGGACTCCTGGACGATGCGATCGGCGGCGGCCGGTTGGTTGGAGCTGTAGGGGCTGTCGGTGGCACCACCGCCGAGCGCCACCGTTCCCACCGGACACGTTGCGATGTCACGAAGAAACCCACCCGCGGCCACGGTGACGTCCTTGGAGGCGACCTGGTAGCCGGCGATGCTGTTGACGCAAACGCTGAACAGGCCGATCTGGTGGGCGACGCCGTCGGTGTTGCGGATCGTGGTCGCCCACAAGCCGGCCACCGTGCCCGTGGTGTAGTCGAAGTGCGCTCTTGCCTCGGACCCCTCAATGCGGGTGTTGAAGTCGCCGGTGCCCTCACCGACCACCGCGGCGCCACCGCCGGTCACCTGCTGGCCCGCCGCGCACCAGCGCCCGCCGTTGGTGATCCCGCCCGAGGCCATGGCCTGGGCCGGCGCCGCGGGTAGGAGCGCCGCGAGGGCGGCCCCACCCGCGAGCGCGAGCGCGACCCGGCCGGCCTTGCGAGGTGACAAGGTGAATCGTCCGCGCCCGTCCGGGGGCACGACTGAGGACATGGTGCGTGCGTGAAGCTCTGACATGTGGCTTCCTCTGCTCGTGGCCGCTACGGCCAGCCGGCGTCGCTGACCGTCGGGTGGACCGACGTCATCAGCGGATCGCGGCCGCAGCGCAGAAGGTAGCCACTGCGGTCGCCCGGCTCACGGGAAAGTCAACCTTCGGTCAGCCACTCCACGCTGCCCCGGTCAGCGGTTGCGGCGAAGGATGCGCGAGTACCCGGCGCGGAGTATGCGGCGACCGGGCCAGGCCAGCAGGATGACGACGACGACGGCGGCGAGCAGCCACGGCATCGCCCATGTCGAGGCGCTCTGGCGCTGGTGCGGGGTGGCCAGCGGTACCACGCCGGGCGGGTTCACCCCGTCGAGGTCCATCCGGGCCGATACCCGGCCGGCCGGGAACGCGCCGCCGATCGTGACGGTGGCCGTGAAGGATTCGTTGGGCAGCAGCGGCGGTATCGGCAGCGGCTGGGACTTCGCCATCCGGGCCCCGAACGGGGCGAGCAACGAGATGGTCCCGGTGCCGGCGAGCCGTATGTTGCCGCCGTTGTGCACGGTGTACGTGACCGTGGCATCCCGGTTGTGGAACGGGTACATGGCCGCGCCGTAGTCGACCGTCAGCTTGGTGATGGACAGCGTGGGGTTCAATGTGCCGTTGACGCGTACGTAGACGCGCGTGCCCACGCGCTGGTCGACGGCGAGGCGGGTGGTGCCGTCGGCCGAGCCGGGAACCTGGCGGCTGGCGACGATGCCGGCCGCGTGATCTCCGGGCGTGGCGTCCTTGGGCAGCACCATGCGGAACGGCATTTGAACCGTGGTGCGCGGGGCGATGGTGACGGTGGGCGACTCGAAGCTGATCCAGCTGCCCAGGTCGACGGGGCGCTGGTCGGCCGTCAGCAACGTGAAACTGCCCTCCGGCGTGGTGAACGCATCGGTGGCGTAGACGGCGAGCGTCAGTTCCTCGTTGCCGAGGTTGCTGATGGCGACCCGGTCGGTGATCTCGGTTTCCGGCGGGAGCGTGTAGTCGATGGTGGAGCGGGCCTCGCCACTGGCGGAGGGGGCAGGGCCGACGGCCCATTGAATGGTGTCCTGCGTGGGCGCGGCCGCGGCCGGTATGGCGGGCCATACGTTGGACAGGGCCAGAAGGAGGCCGACCGCGACCATCGCACGGCCGGATCGGATGCGGGGACGGGCAAGCTCGGTCACGGTCGCTCCTGTCACGCAAGGCGCCGGGCGTCAGGGTGGCTGGGCACCACGCTGACGCCCGGCGGGCGGGATCGTCGGGTCAGATGAGCGTCAGGGTCAGCACGCCGGTGTAGGTCCCCAGCGCCGCGTTGTAGGGCACGCCCAGGTTCAGGGTGGCCCCGCAGTCGAACGTCCCGGTGCTCGCACCGGCCGCCGACGAGCACAGCGTCTGCGGCGTGGACAGGCCGGAGCCGGGCACCTTCGCCTGCCCCGCCGTGACCACCGAGTCGCTCGTGGTGCGCACCAGGTTCATGCCGCCCGGCACCAGGCCGGCCGTCGGTGCCCAGCCGAGGTTCGCCGCGGCGATGGTCTGGTTCCCCGCCGGCGACCGGAAGTCACTGACCTGCCCGGTCACGTTCCAGCCGGCGTTGGTACCCCGTGAGTCGACCACGGTGACGTGGCCCAGGGGACCCGTCACCACCTGGTCCTGGCCGTTGAGTGCGACGGTGGGAAGCACCACCGGCGACGTGTTCGCGACGGCGAGGCTGAGCGGACCACCGGCCACCGTGGCCGTGATGGTCGTCTGGGCCGAGTTGTCGCCGTGCGTGAACGGCGCGAAGGTCTGCGAGTACTGGTACGGCTTCCAGGCGTACGACCGCGCGGAACCCTTCTGGTCCCGTTGCAGCGACCAGAACGAGAGGCCGTGGATGTTCTTCTGGATGGCCCAGTTGAGGACCTTCACGGCGTCCTGGGTGGTGAACGTCTCGCAGTCGCCGAAGTCGGACGGGCCCGGCATGACGATGACGCCGATCATGCCCCACAGCTGGGCCGGGGTCTTCTGCGGGTAGATCCCGTGGAGGATGTCGTAGGTCGCCTGGGTGGCCTTGAACGTCTCCGCGGCCATGTCGTGCGCGGGTCCGGTCTTCGCCTTGCACGCGTCCGAGACATCGTCGTAGTAGTTGAAGGTCATGAGGTGTACGGCATCGATGCGGGTGCCGTTGGTGACCGCGTTCTGCAGCAGGAACATGCTGCCGTTGTTCAGGCCGTTGGTGAAGGTCGGCTGGGTGTACACGAACTCGACCGTGCGGCCGGTGTCCCTCGCCCAGTCCTGCACGATCTTGATGGCCTTGTTGCGCCGGTCGATGCCCGGCCAGTTGGCGGGGTTGGCCAGCGACTCCTCTTCGATGTCCAGGTCGATGCGGGTGAAGTTGTACGCGGTGATGACCCGCTTGAACTCGTCCGCGATCGCGTTGACGTCCTGGCAGCTGTCGGCCAGCTCGGTGAGCGACCCGGAGGTGGCCGCGGAACCGCCGAAGGAGGGGTAGACGTCGCCGCCGGCGGCACGGATAGCCGCGATGCCGGCGGCGTAGGTCGCGCCGATCGGCGAGTCGGCGCGGCCGTTCCAGTAGACCGTGCAGTCCCCGTGCTTCAGGGTCTGCAGGAAGGCCAGGGTCAGGTACTTGGCGCCGGAGTCCTGGCTGGCCTGGTACAGCGTGTCGGTGGGGGAGTTGCTGTAGAAGTACGGGGCGAACACGTGCGGCGGGATCGGTGTGCCCGGCGCCGTCGCCGCCGCCTGGGCCGGCACGGCAAGGACGGTCGCTGTTGCGGCGCCGATCGTGCAAGCGAGCAGCGTGACCACGCCGAGCCCGCGTAACCGTTGTGACAGGGGTGTCTTCATAACGAGGCTACTCTCCGTTATTCGAAAGATTCCTTTCTATTGGGTCGAGAACTTAGCGCACCCGCGCCCGGCCGTCCAGAGCAAGCACTCGCTTGGTCCGCAGGGGCCCGGGCTGCCAGCTCATGCGCGCAACCTCTGTGGACAGGGACTTCGCCGCCGGCCTCGGTCTCAAGACGCAGTCATGAAAAACCGGCCGCCCTCGCTGTCGAGCGGCCGGTTTTGTCAAGATCGCTGTGAATTGGGCTGGTGCTACCAGGCGAGGTCCGCGCTGCCGTTGGCGGCCGTGCGCTCGGGGTACTCCGACAGTTCCAGCTTCTGCTTGGCGGCGGCCAGGCGCCGATCCCAGGTGTGCTGCCGGGCCAGTTCCACGCTGCCGATGACCACCGTGTGCTCCGCGTACTCCGACAGCTCCAGCTCGGGCACCCAGTACGTGCGGGCCTGTAGATGCCGCCTGAGGTGCTGCAACAGGACGTCGCCGGCATGGGCGATGCCGCCGCTGATGACGAGGGCGTCGGGGTTGAGCGCGAGGATGACCGGGCTGAGGGCGCGCGCGAGGATGCGTGTGGCGTGATCCAGCACGGCGACGGCCCGTTCGTCGCCGTCGGCCGCCGCGCTGAACACGTCCATCGCGGTGGGTTCGCGGTCCGGCCGCAGTCGCGTGGTGGGTACGCCGGCGAACTCGTCCCGGGCCAGGTTGATCACCCCTGTGCTGCCGATCTGGGCCTCCAGCGGACCACTGCCGTCCCGGTCGAAGGCCAGGTTGTCGGCGTCGTTGAAGCTGATCAGACCGAGCTCGCCGGCGGCGTTGTCCTTGCCGCGATGGAGCGTTCCGTTGATCACGATGCCGGCGCCGAGCCGCGCACCCCACTGGATCGCGATGATCGTGCGGCCGGGCAGCCGGCTCGCCGCCGCCACCGCCGCCAGGTTGGCGTCGTTCTCCAGGTGGACCCGGCAGCGGAACTCCTTCTCCAGATGGCTCGTGATGTTGAAGGTCTCCCATCCCCGCATGCTCGGGGCGAGCCGCAGCCGTCCGGCGACCGGGTCGACCACTCCCGGTGAGCCGACCACCACCTCGGCGATCTGCGCGCTGTCGAGGTTCGCGTCGCGCAGGCAGGTGTCGATGACCCGGCGCACCCCGGCCAGCACCGCCACCGCGTCGTGAGGCCCGGACACCGCCCGGGCCGACGCGGCGAGCGTGTTGCCGCCCAGGTCGCTCACCCGGGCCTTCACGGCGTGTGGCCCGACGTCGATGCCGAGCACCGGATCGACACCCGGACGCAGCTCGAAGACGGCGGCCGGCCGGCCCTGGCGGACCCCGTCCGGACTGTCCGTGGACTCGACGACGAGGCCACCTGACTTGAGTTCTTCGATGGCCTGCGCGACCGTCGGCCGAGTTAGTCGAGTGACGCTAATTATCTCGCTGATGCGCAGCGGGCGCCGTGCCTGGCGCACCGCGGCGAGGACCAGCGAGGTGTTGAACTGCCGCAGCACCGCGGTACCGGCGGGTATTTCGGCCACCAGCCCAGCCTGCCTTCCGTATGTATGTCCCGAATTGACGATACCCGGGCTGCTCAACGCGGGCATGTCCGCGGGTGGGCCCGCGGTTTGCGCCCCGGATCGACGCTCTTCGCGCACCCCTTGACGCGATCATGAGCGTGCCGGTAGGAATAGGAAAGAACGTTTCGTTTTTCTCGCACCCCCACTTTCAGCACCGGCGGTCCTTTGGATCGCGGGAGGGAAGAGTATGAGACCACCCAGCGTTCGCCGACCCGGCCGGCGGATGGGCAAGCTCGCCCGCACCGGCCTGATCGGCCTGTTGGCGGCGGGCACCGTCATCGCCGCCGCCGGCTCCGCCGTCGCGGAGCCCACCGGCTCCGGCGAGGCGGTGCCGGCGCCGACCAGCCCGATGGTGGGCGGGTACCTACTGCAGAGCGTGCCGAACTTCAGCTCCATCCAGATGGGGCTCGTGACCCACTTCTACTGGGCGTTCTCCACCATCAACAACGGAAAGTGCACCACCGCGTCCCAGGCCGGCATCGACGCCGTGAAGGCTCAGCGGCAGAAGCAGCCGAGCCTCAAGGTGATCCGCTCGCTCGGCGGCTGGGGCGCCCGCGGCTTCTCCGACGCGGCCGCCACCGACGCCAGCCGCAAGACGCTCGTCGCCTCGTGCATCGACGCCTTCATCGCCAACGGGGTGGCCGACGGCATCGACCTCGACTGGGAGTTTCCGGTCAGCGGCGGGCTGAACAACATCGGCTACCGCGCCGATGACCGGGAGAACATGAACCTCCTGGTCGACGAGTTCCGCACCCAGCTCAACGCCTACGCGGACGCGCAGGGCAAGAACCGCCGCGACTTCCTCGTCACCGCCGCGCTCCCGGCCGGCCGCTGGCAGGACTCCGGCGACAACGTGACCGGCGCGCCGTATGACGTGCTGAAGAGCTTCGACCTGGCGACCCTGGGCCGGACGCTCGACACCATCAACATCATGACCTACGACATGGGCACCGGCTACTCGCCGATCTCCATGTTCAACCAGCCGCTGTACAAGCACCCGCTGGACACCACCGGCGACCCCTACAACAGCATCGACGCGGCGGTGAAGCTCTACCGGGCACAGGGCGTGCCGGCCAACAAGCTCACCCTGGGCGCGGAGTTCACGCTCAGCCGCGGCTTCCAGACCGTCGATGACGTGAACAACGGTCTCTTCCGGAAGTGGACGGGCACCGGCTGCGGCACGGCCACGATGGCGAACGCGCTCAAACCGGGCACCACCGCCCTCGTCAACTGGGACCCGTACGCGCTGTCGCCGTACGTGTGGGACCCGGCGCAGAAGCGCTTCTGCAGCCAGGAGAACGCGCAGTCGCTCGGCATCCGGGCGCAGTACGCGAAGGACAACGGCCTCAACGGCATGTTCACCTGGGAGCTGACCGGCGACGCGCAGGGCAGCCAGCTGCGCGCCATCGCCCTGCCGTTCGAGCCGGAGAAGGTCGTGGCCGCGCCGGCCCCGACCGTCAAGGGTGCCTCGATCATGGCCGGGCAGGGCAAGGCGTTCAGTGGCGAGGTCGCCCGGGTCACCGGCAGCTCGGCCGCGTCGCTCACCGCCGAGATCAACTGGGGCGACAACACGCACAGCGCGGCGGTGGTGCTGCCGCTGGGCAACGGAGCCTTCTCGGTTACGGGCACCCACACGTACGCCAAGCCGGGCTCCTACGCGCTGACGGTCGCCACCATCGACCCCGACCCGATCAACAGCCGCATGGTCAACTCCGTGGCCAACGTGGGCAGCGTCGACCCGGGCCAGCAGACGATCATCACTGAGGTCACCGGCGGCGCGCTGAGCATGAGCGTGGCGGACAACGCGCCCATCAACCTGGGCCAGGTCCAGCTCAACGGCCAGGATCAGCTCGTCTCGGGTGTGCTCAAGTCGGTCACCGTCGTGGACCCGAGGGGTACCAACGCCGGGTGGAGCCTCACCGGCCAGGTGAGTGACTTCCGCGGTACCGGCTCGGCGACCATCCCGGCCGCCGACCTCGCCTGGGCGCCGACCGCGGCGGTCGTCCCGGGCTCGATGAACCTCGAACACAGCGCCACGACCACCCCGGCCGTGGTCGCCGGCCCGGCGCTGATCCCGGGCAAGGGCCTCTCGGCGGCGCACACGCTGTGCTCGGCCAACCAGGGCGCCAGCACCGGCCAGTTCACCTGCGGCGGCGCCCTGAACCTCGGAGTTCCGTTCGACACCCCCGTCGGCGCCTACACCGCGGTCCTCACCGTCACGCTGATCTAGCCTTACCCGCACGTGGAGGTGGGATGCGGCTGCCGCTGCATCCCACTTCCGCCTGGCTACGCTCTGGTGTCGGCCGTGCCGGCGTGGGTCAGGTTCTTCGGCACGACGATCCGCTCGTACGTCTCGTCGCTGACGCCGCGCCGCAGGGCCGCCTCCTTGAGCGGCAGGTCGTCGTCGATGGCGAGGTGCGCGATCTCGGAGGCCTTGTCGTAGCCGATGACCGGCGACAGGGCGGTGACCATCATGACCGAGCGTTCCACGTTGTGCCGTAGCTGGTCGCGGTTGAGCTGGACGCCTTCGACCAGGAACTCGCGGAAGTGGTCGGTGGCGTCGGCGAGGATGCGGATCGAGTGCAGGACGTTGCTGATGATGACGGGGCGGAAGGCGTTGAGCTCGAAGTTGCCCTCGTTGCCGCCGATGGCCACGGCGGTGTCCGACCCGAGCACCTGCACGCACACCATGAGCATCGCTTCGGCCTGGGTCGGGTTGACCTTGCCGGGCATGATCGAAGAGCCGGGCTCGTTGGCCGGCAGGATCAGCTCGTGCAGGCCGGCGCGCGGTCCGGAGCCGAGCCAGCGCATGTCGTTGGCGAACTTGAACAGTGCCGTGGCGACCCCGCGCAGCGCGGCCGACACGCGGACCAGCGGGTCCAGGGACGCCTGGGCGGCGAACTTGTTGGGTGCGGTGACGAACGGGCGGCCGGTCAGCTCCGCGACCACCTTGGCGGTGTCCTCGCCGAAGGTCGGTGGGGCGTTGAGGCCGGTGCCGACGGCGGTGCCGCCCATCGCCAGCCGGTACAGGCCCCGCGTGGTCGAGGCGAGGTGGTCGGCGGCGTCCTCGAGTTGGGCGGCGTAGCCGGACCACTCCTGGCCGACGGTGAGAGGGGTGGCGTCCTCCAGATGGGTCCGGCCGATCTTGACGACGTCCGTCCAGTCGCGGCTCTTGACCGCGGTGGCGTCGTGCAGCCGGCCGAGCGCCGGCAGCAGGTGCCGCTCGATCGCGGTCACGGCCGCGATGTGCATGGCGGTGGGGAACGTGTCGTTGGAGGACTGCCCCATGTTGACGTCGTCGTTGGGGTGCACCGGGGTCTTGGACCCCAGCTGCCCGCCGACGAGCTGGATCGCCCGGTTGGAGATCACCTCGTTGACGTTCATGTTGGACTGGGTGCCGGAGCCGGTCTGCCAGACGTACAGCGGGAACTCGCTGTCCAGCTTGCCGGCGATCACCTCGTCGGCCACCCGTGAGATCAGGTCGGCCTTCCACTCCGGCATCCGCGCGGCGCGGGCGTTGACGATCACTGCGGCCTTCTTGACGTAGCCGTAGGCGTGGTACACGGCCTTGGGCATGCGATCGTCGCCGATGTCGAAGTGCGTCAGCGACCGCTGGGTCTGTGCGCCCCAGTAGCGGTCGGCCGGGACGTCGACCGAGCCGAGCGAGTCGGTTTCGGTGCGGGTGCCGGTCGCGTCGATGCCGATCGGCAGATCGCGCACCTCGGGCGGGTTGTGTTTGGCCATGGCGTCACCCGGCCTTGATCGGGCGGTAGTCGGGCTGCCACACCGCGTCCTGCACCTGCTGCACCGGGTCGGTCAACTCCGTGCGGGCCAAGCCTTCGGCGGCGGCCCGCTCGGCGACCGCGACGGCCACGGTGGCTGACACCATCCGGAGGTTCTCCACGTGCGGCAGCAGCGAGGCGCCCGGCGTGCTCACGTCCACGAGGCCGGCGACGGCTTCGGCGGCGGCCGCGAACATCCCGTCGCTGATCCGCTTCGCCCGGGCGACGATGGCACCGAGGCCGAGACCGGGGTAGAGCAGGGCGTTGTTCGCCTGCCCGATGCTGTAGGTGACCCCTCGGTGGGTGACTGGCGGGACCGGGATCCCGGTGGCGATCAGGCCGCGACCGCCGGTCCACGGGATGAGCTGGTCCGGCATCGCCTCGATGCGTTCGGTCGGGTTGGACAGCGGAAAGATGATGGGCCGGTCCACGTGCCGGGCCATCTCCTTGACGATGTCCTCGGTGAACGCGCCGTGCTTGGTCGAGGTGCCGATCATCATGGTCGGCTTGCTGTTCGCGACGGTCTCCTTGAGCCCGATGCGGCCGTTGCGCTGCCAGGCGGTGACCTCGCCGGCGGGCCGGGCGTACGGGGCCTGGTAGTCACGCAGGTCGGTCATGTCGTCGGTGAGCAGCCCCTGCTTGTCGACACACCAGATCTGCCGGGTCGCCGTGGCCCGGTCCGCACCGTCGCGGACCATCGCGTCGCGGAGCTGGTCGGCGATGCCCACCCCGGCGGTGCCGGAGCCGAAGATCACGATCCGCTGGTCCCGCATCCGGGTGCCGGCCACCCGCACCGCGCTCAGTGCCGCGGCGAGCACGATCGCGCCGGTGCCCTGCATGTCGTCGTTGAACGTGCACACCCGGTCGCGGTAGCGCTCCAGGATCCGCCGGCCGTTGCTCGGCCCGAAGTCCTCCCAGTGCAGCAGCGCGTTCGGGAACAGCTTGGTCGCGGCCTGCACGTAGGCTTCGATGAACTCGTCGTAGCGCCGCCCGCGCACCCGGCCGTGCCGGTTGCCGACATAGTCCGGATCGTTGAGCAGCTCCTCGTTGTCGGTCCCGACGTCGAGCGCGACCGGGATCACCCGGCCCGGGTCGATTCCGGCGGCGGCGGTGTAGACGGCCAGCTTGCCCACCGCGATGTCGATCCCGCCGGCTCCCCAGTCGCCGATCCCCAGAATCTCCTCGGCGTCGGAGGCGACGATCAGGTCCACGTCGTCCGCGCCCAGCCCGGCGTCGGCCAGCGCCGTCTCCACCCGGTCGGGCTCGTTGATCGACAGGTACACCCCGCGCGGGCGGCGGTACTCGTGGCTGTACCGCTTGATCGCCTCACCCACGGTCGGGTCGTAGACGACCGGCAGCATCTCCCGCAGGTGCTCGGACAGCAGCCGGTAGAACAGCACCTCGTCGTTGTCCTGCAGCATGGCCAGGAAGATGTTCTTGTGCAGGTCGGACGGCTGCCGGTGGTACTGCTCGTACACCCGCCGCACCTGGTCCTCCTGCGAGAGCACCGTCGGCGGCAGCAGCCCCTCCAGCCCCAGCGCCGCTCGCTCCTCACGGGTGAACGCCGTGCCCTTGTTCAGCAACGGCGTGTCCAGCACCTCCGCGCCACGTGCCGTCGTGACGTATGCGCCGTTCTCTGACCGGAACTTCCGCTTCGCGGCTACCCGCGTCCCAACGGTCATCGAAACGCCTCCGGTTCCTCTCGGTCGCGCTCGCAAACGCCGGGTTCACTACCCGCCGACGGCCGATTACGCCTCCGGCCGACCGGGCGTGGGCCCGGGTCGCACGCGACCCGGGCCCACGTCGTGGCAGTGCTACAGGGTGTAGTTGGCGAACCTCCCACCCGCGGGGACGTGGAAGATGATGCCCCCGCCGCCGCCACTGGCGGCGCCGCTGTTCCAGCTCGCGCTGTGCATGCTGGGGCTGTTGCCGCCCCAGCCGTTCCAGCCGGGCCGGGCCGCCGTGGTGGGCGGCTTCGGGTTGTGCAGGTCGATCGTCTCCGTCCAGGTGAACGTCTGGCTCTTGGGCCCGCCGGGACCGGTCTTGAACTGGTCGTTGACCCAGTTGCCGACCTGCTCGTCCCACTCGTGGGTGTACCCGCCCAGGAATGGTGCGGTGTGGGTGCCCGAGTTCATGTCGCTCTCGTTCGTGGCGGTGAAAACGACGGTCGCCGTGCCGGCGGCGAGGTCGATTTCCTTGATCTCGCCCGTGACGTCGTACGAGCCGAGGAAGAATGCCGTCTCGTTCGTCATGATGTCCTTGACGAGCGCCTTGCTGCTGAGCGTGTGCGACCAGACCTTCGGCCCCCGGCCGTCGTCCCAGTGCAGCGGACCGGTCCGGGTGTACTCGGGATTGCCCTTGAGGATCTGCTCCGCGATTCCCGCGCGCGCGTCCTGCACCGTGCTGTGCAGCTGCAGTTCGTGGGTCATCGTGTTGTTGTCGTCGAAGAAGCGTTCCTTCGGGCCGGTGCCGG
This sequence comes from Dactylosporangium salmoneum, assembly GCF_039532525.1. Lineage (NCBI taxonomy): Bacteria > Bacillati > Actinomycetota > Actinomycetes > Micromonosporales > Micromonosporaceae > Dactylosporangium > Dactylosporangium salmoneum. Next base: position 56,936 of record NZ_BAAARV010000005.1, on the reverse strand, counting down.
TCGCCCACTCCCAGCCCACGCGGACCGGGCTCGGATCGCTGGGCGTGCCCATGACCGAGGTCTTCACCTGGGTCTCGGCGGAATAGGCGGCGCTCCATGCCCCGCCGTAGTTGCTCGACATGTACGCCAGGCTGCTGTCAACGGCCTTGGCGCCCTTGTCGACCATCGCCATGCCGTTGCCGATCGCCTTGCCACCGAGGTACACGCTGGCCTTCCAGGCCGGCGCGAAGCCCGGCACCTTGCAGATCAGGCAGGAGCCGTCCTTGCCCGACTCGAGGCCGGTCGGGTCGGACTGGGTGATCGGGTTGTTGTCCGCGTAGCTGTAGCCGTTCCAGCTCTGCGGCGCGTTCTGCCCGAAGACCGGGTCGACGCTGATGAACCGGCCGAGTGCGGAGTCGTACTGGCGGGCCCCGATGTGGGTCAGGCCCGTCGGCTCGTTGTCCCCGCCGACGAAGCCGTGCCCCGTCGGCCAGGCGACCGCGGCCCCGCGCGGGGCGCCGTACGGCGTCTGCCGACGCCGGGTGACCGCCTGGTTCCCCGCGGCGACCGAAATCTGCTGGGTGCCCTGGTTGTCGGTGACGAGCCAGGTGAGCGGCGCCCCGGTGCTGACCGTCACGACGTCCTGCCCGGCCCACTGGAAGGTGCGGGTGGCCGACACGACCCCCGTGGTGTTGTTGCGCTGCAGCTCGGTGCCGGGCAGGAAGACCGTCGTGTTGACCGGGTCCTTGCGCACCAGCTGCGCGCCGTCGGCGGCGTAGATGTAGGTGGTGTCCTTGCCCGCCTCCGTGTTCTTGGCCAGCTTGCCCTCGGCGTCCCAGGTCAGCACCTGGGCGGCGGCCAGGCCGGGCCGGCCGGTGGTGTTGCCGGTCGTGTCGTAGGTGTAGGTGTCGGTCCGGTTCACCCCGGGCCCGGTGGTGACGACCGAGCCCACCGCGTGCGGGCGGGCCGAGCCGGGCGCCGGGTAGTTGTAGGTCGCCGTGGTGTTGCCGCCCGTCGCGTACGTCGTCTGCGTCTTGCGGTCGCCGACGGCGTCGAACGTCCACGACTGCCAGTACGGCGCCGGACCGCCGAGCGCCGCGGCCGACGGGGCGGCGGCGCAGTCGCCGGAGGCCGGCGTCCAGGCGGCGGTGAGCCGCTGGACGTGGTCGTAGGTGAAGCACTGCGTGTCGGCGGTCTGCCCCGACGGGGCGTCCGCCAGCTTGACGATGTCGCCGACGTTGTCGAACGTGTAGTTCACGTCCGCCACCGCCTGCGGGCTGGTCTGCCGTACCGTCATCGCCCGCACCAGGCGGCGGGTCGCGTCGTCGTAGGTGAACGCCCGCTGCAGCCAGCTGCCGCTGGTGGTCTGCAGCTGTACGAAGCTGACCTCGCCCATGGCGGTGTAGTCGGTGTTGCTCACGTACTGGCCGATGCCGGGCGAGTTGGTCTGCAGCTGCTCCGGCAGGCCGGTCACGTCGTCGTAGGTGTACGTCAGCGTCTCCGCGCCCAGGCCGCCGACGTTGGGGAAGCCCAGCGTCGCGATCGAGCCGTCCACCTTGTACGAGCGGGTGAAGCTGTACGTGCCGGCGAGGCCGGTCTGCGAGGCGGGGATCGTGTAGTCCTCGCCCGTGGACTGGTACATCGGCGTGTAGCCGCGAACCTTCACCTTGTACTCGTCGGTGCCGACCCAGCGGCTGGCCGAGGCCACCTGCCCCTTGGCTCCGGCGGGGTCGTAGGCCCAGGTCGCGAGCTTCGTCCCCGTGGTGCTGCCGAGGTACAGGCCGGTCTTGCGGCCGATCGAGTCGTAGGTGTAGGCCAGCGTCTGCTGCAGCGAGTCGGTCGTGGAGAGCAGGTCGCCGTTGTCGTCGTAGGCCACGCTGGACGTGCCCTTGTCCGGGTCGGTGCTGCCGGTCTGCCGCCCGAGGAAGTCGAACTTGTACGTCCACACGTTGCCGGCGTTGTCGGTGGTCGACGTCTGCTGGCCCTTGCGGTCGAAGCCGAAGTACTGCGCGTCGAACGTCGACCGGGTGTTGCTGCCGGCGTCGGCCTTGTTGCGGTACTGCCGGACCTCGACCGTGTGCCCGAGCCCGTCGGTGATCGAGGTCGTCGCGGTGCCCCCGTCCGGCGGGACGGTGGTGGTCCGGTCGCCGCCGTACACCGTGGTCGACCGCAGCTTCTCGGCCCCGCTGCTGCTGAACACCGTCGCCGTCGGGCGGCCGGCCCGGTCGTACTCGGTGGTCAGCACCGTCTTCGGCAGCCACTCCGCGATCGTGTACAGCGTCGTGGAGGGCTGGACCGTCGCGTCGAAGTGCGTGTCGGTCAGCGTGGTGCGCCCGGCCGCGTCGTACTTCGTCTCGGTGAACAGCGTGCCGACGTTGCCGTTGGCGCTCGAACCCTGCTGGGTCTGCCGCGGGCGGGTCAGGCCGTCGAACAGGTCATAGCTGGTGACGTAGTTGCCGTTGGCGTTGAGCTTCTGCGTGGTCACCGCGTTCACGCCGCCGGTGTTGCGCACCAGGTACGTGTACGTGGTGCTCGGCTGCGTGGGGAAGCTCGCCTTGGCGTGGTTGGGCTGCCAGACCTTGGCCAGCCGGCCGAGCGGCTCGTACTCCAGATCGGTCCGGCGCCCGTTGAGGTCGACCTGCGCGACGGTGCTGCCCCAGGCCGGCTCGAGCTCGGTGAAGGACGACCAGCCCTGCGAGTCGCTCAGGGTGACCTTGGTCAGCGGCCCGCCGGCGGCCGGCGTGTACGCCTTGTACAGGTGGTTGCCCCGCACGTCGGTGACGTCGTTCTCGCGGCCGTAGGCGTCGTACGCGTGCGTGGCCGTGGTCAGCCAGCCGGTGACCGCGCCCGACGCGTAGGACTCGGCCCGCTCCTCCAGCGTGGTCTGACCCTTGGTCGGGGCCGCGCCCCACGCCTGGTTGTCGAAGCGGCTCCGGGCGATGGAGATGACGTCGGCCTCGCTGCTCGGGTGCTGCCCGCACGGCAGGGCGTACGCCTCGGTCTGGCTGGCCAGGCTCAGCAGGTTCGCCGCGGTGTTGCGCCCGTAGGTGGTGATGGTGCACCGCTCGTCGCCGCTGACCGCCACGTCGCCCGAGTCGGCGGACTGGGTGGGCATGCCGTAGGCGTCGAAGGTGTCGTCGTTGCGGGTCACCCGCCAACCGCCGGCGGCCAGCTTCGTGCCGGCCCACGTGGTGGCGGTGCCGATGTGCCGCGCGTAGGACGTGGTCTGCCCCATGTTGCGCGACGCGGTCGCCGCCGACTGCCACGGCGCCAGCACCTGCGTCGAGATCGGCTTGCTCTCGTCGCCCTCGTACACGGTGGTCTGGCGCAGCGTGCCGCTGAACGCGTTCTCGTCGTTGACCGCCGGCGCGTCCGCGGTGCCGGTGGTGTTCCCGTCGCCGTTGACGTCGATGGCCGGCAGCGCGTTGGTGCGGGTGCCGCCGGCGCCGTTCTGGTCGCCGTACATCCCCTGGAAGAACGTGCTCTCGCTGAGCGTCTCCTTGCCGGATCCGGGCTCGCCGGCCCGCGTGTTGACCTGCCGGTAGCCCCGGAAGTCCGACCAGGTGCGCAGGTTGTCCTTGGTCATGCCGTCGTCGTCGGTGTGCCGCCACGCGGGGGTGCCGACGTACTCGTAGGAGGTGACCTGGTCGGTGCCGCCCCCGGTCAGGTCGGCGACGGTCACGTTGGAGACGAGGTACTTGTGGAAGTACTCCGTCTTGATCGACTTGTCCGGCTGCTGCTCCAGCACGGGGTAGCAGCGCAGCGTGTTGTTCTGCGGCGAGGCCGGCATGCGGGTGCCCACGACGCAGTCGGGGTCCGTGTAGCGCACCGAGATCTTGCTGCCGGTGTCGGTCCAGATGGTGTCGACGCGCATCCAGTTCATCGCCGGCTTGCCGTCGGTGGCGGTGTCCACCCGGTTCGGCAGTTGCTTCCAGTCGAAGTTGATCTCCGGCAGCGAGGCGCTGCCGCCGACCTTGCCGGTGTGGGCGATCGACTCCAGCCACAGCCCGGCGCGGGTGCCGTCGCCCGGGTCGGGGAAGTTGTGGGTCAGCGTCCAGACGTCGACGTCGCGGTAGCCGGACGTGCCGGCGTCCCAGACCTTGGTGGTGATCGACGTGAGCCGCTTGGTGGTCCAGAACGACGGGCTGTGCACCGTCGTGCAGCTCGAGCTCGAGGTGCACGACTGGTCCCACGGCGTGTCCGGCCAGTGCGCCTGGTCGTGCGTGGCGCAGTCGGCCAGGCAGCGATCGGCGGTGCCGAACACCACCCGCATCGGCGGGTTGGTCGCCGTGTTCTCGGTGTCGGTGCCGGAGCGCCGGTCGGTGCCGTAGTCGATGTGGTCCACGGTGCCGCCACGGGTGTACGACACGACGTCGGTGTTGCTGTTGTACCGGCCGTAGTTGTTCGACTCGGTGTTGTAGAAGACCGACATGGTGTTGCCGTAGCGGTCGACCACGTAGTCGAGGTTCCAGCGCCAGGCCTGGTTACAGAACGACGCCACGAAGCCGGACTGGTGACAAGGCTCGCCGGCCTGGTTGCCGGCCACCGGCACAGTGTTCACCGAGTTGGTCGTCTTGTCGGCCGGGGCGGTGCCGGTGTAGCCCGGCAGCCGGTTCAGGCCGAAGAAGAACTGGTTGCCGTCGGCGGTGGTGACCTTCCAGTACTCGTGGTCGTTGTCGGCGTTGACCGTGTCGGTCAGCCGCTCCACCTTCGAGTTGTCGTCGTGCTTGATCCGCCACGCACCGGTCGCGTCGTCCTTGATGAGCTCGCCGCCGGTGCCGTTGAGCGACAGGGTGGCGTTGTCGGTGCCCCAGCAGCGGTCGCCGGAGTCGTTGGCATTGTTGCCGCCGGTCTTGTCATCGGCGCAGGCCTTGTAGGTCCGCTCGATGTAGCCCGGCGCGTACTCGAAGCCCTCGCCCAGCCAGCTCGGCTGGTTGTTGGTCGACTCGTTGCGTCCGTCGACCGAGGACGAGGAGTAGGCGAGCGAGATCGACGGGGCCGGCCCGCCCAGCGACGGGGGTGTGCGCATCGGGTAGTTCCAGGCGAAGTCGCCGGCGTTGCCCCCGGCCGACCAGGTCGACGAGGGCTGCAGCGTGCTCGCGCCGAAGTCGCCGGCGGTGCCCGCGGCGCCGGCGGTGACCGCCAGGAGGCTCATGCCGCCGGCGGCCTGCGCCGAGACGGTCTTGCCGGCTCGGTTGTTGACCGACGCCGGCAGCGTCTTCTCGCCGCACCCGGCGGCGTCCGGGGTGGTGATCGCGCAGGCGGGCAGCTCGACCAGCCTCAGCCGCGACCCCCAGTCACCGCCGTACGCGCCGGCGAAGCCGGAGTAGTCCACGGCGACGTCGGCGCCGCCGGGCGGGGCCTGGACCTGCAGCACGACGCCGTTGCGCCAGGTGCCGGCCTGCTCGGAGTGGGAGAGGGCCGACACGGACACCCGGCCGCCGCCGGCGCCGCCCTTGACCGGCGCGACGGAGACCGGCAGGTGGCCGACCCGGGCCCGCCCGTTCGCGGGCAGCACGGCGTCGCCCTGGCCCGACGGCCAGACCACGGGCGCCGCGCTGCCGCGGCCGGCGCCCTGGCTGAGGTCCGCCGGGCGGGCCTGGGGCTGTACCTGCGTGCCGTGCATCGACTCCATGCCCGGCGGGGAAAGCGGGTCGGCGCCGGTGCTCAGCGCGACCGCGGCATAGACGGTGGCCGACGCGACGACGGTCGCGGTGGTCGCCATGGCGATCCTCCGCAGCCGCGCGCGCGGTCGAGTTCGTTCTGACATCAGGGTCCGTCTCCAACGAATGGGGATACGCGAGAGCCCGACCTCCGCGGAAGGTCGGGCGGGACAAGAGCTGATGCCGGCGAACAGAAGATGCCATGCCGCGCGGTGCCGTGACCGGCCCGTGGCCTGAGAGGAAGCTGCCTGACACCTTCGTCTCAGCTCGGACGCTGTCGCCGCTGCCGGGCGAGCTGGCAATCTACGTCCATGACGCTTCCAACCCTGGTGCGGGCCGCCTTCGCGGCGGGCCTGACGGCGCTGCTGCTGACCGCCGCGGCGGGCTGCGACACGGGCTACGACCCCGCCAAGGCGGCCGCGCAGGAGGAGGCGCTCAAGCGCACCGGCGACGGCGAGCTCGACGCGGTCGGGCTGCCGGACGGCTGGTCGGTGCAGTACCAGTGGACGGGGTACCAGGACCACCACCTGCACTGGACCCGCTACCTCGTGGCGCCGGTCGGCGGCGACGCGGCGGTCGAGGCGTTCGAGGCCCGGCTGATCGACGCCGGCTGGGCGGAGGGCACCAACTGCCAGAACTCCAGCGTCAGCCGCCCGTGCCACAACTACGACAAGGGCGACTTCCATCTGTGGCCGCTGATCGCCTCGTCCGCCAAGTGCCCGCCGGAGGCCACCGGGGAGTGCTCACAGCTGCGGCTGACCATGGGGCTGCAGTAGCGCGATCGTGTTAGGCGGGGTGAGTGCACGGGTAGGGCGATCCCTTCCCGACACTCGGGTGGTGAGTCACGATGCTGCGATCCGTCCTCCTCGTCGCCGGGCTCCTGCTTCCCCCGCCCCAGGCGCAGGCTCCGCCGGCACAGCCGCCGCCGATCACGTCCAACGACCGGGTCTACACGGCCGACCAGACCTCCAACACGGTCACCGTGATCGACCCGCACGCACCGGCCAGCCTGAGACGAATTCGCCCGTCTCGGGGTTGTAGAAGCCCTCGATGCGAAGGCCGTAGCCGGTGCCGGACCAACGGCCGCTGTCGCTGTCCCGCGTGCCGTCCGGGTCGTTCCAGGCTGCGGTGTACGCGGCCGCACACGCCTCACTCGCCCAGCCCAGCGGGTAGAACGTGCTGCCGGCCGACTTCTTGGGCGGCTCGGCCAAGCCGTGGCCGACCAGGATCTCCAGGATCTCGTTCAGCTCGGCTGTGGCCTCCGCGGACAGTGTCAGGTCGCCCCGGCCCACCGCGGTCACCCCGCTCGCCGCGTCCACGTGGAGGTCCTGGAGGTGGAACCGGCCGCCGAGGAAGTGCCCGCCGCTGAGCCAGGCCCGCAGTTCGCCGTCCTCCATGCGCAGGCTCAGGTGGCCGTCCAGGACGTGGTCCGCGGAGTTCTGGGTGATGCCGGCTCCGCCGACGGTCCGGTTGATGAACTCCCGCCCCAGCCGCTGCATCTGCCGGATGCTCGTGGCGGCGTCCGCGCCGCGGCGCATCGCCTCGGCCAGCTCGAGTTGCAGCGTCCGGGCGACGTGGGCGCCCGAACCGTCGCCGGCCGAGGCCAGGCGTGCGATCTCGGCGGACATGTTGAGCATGCGCACCCGCAGCCGGCGCAGGTCGTCGATGACGGCCGTACCGTCGGCGCAGGTGCGCTCCAGCGCCGCGCAGAGCCGTTCCAGGTCGGACACGGCTACAGCGACGCACCGTAGCGGCCGGCGACCTGGGCGACCCGCTGCAGGGCCGTGATCGCCTGCGCGAGCTGCTTTTCGGCCGCCTGCAGCGTGCCGATCATGTCCTTGTCCGTGCCGGTCGCGGTGCCGCCGATGCTCGACTCGATCTCACCGATCTGGCGGCCGAGCCGGCCGCTGAATCCGGCCAGGTTGCTGGCGGTGCTCTTCGCGTCGCGGCTGATCTGGTCGAGCCGGCCCTTCAGCTGGCGTACATCGCTCATTGTCTCTCCAAAGTGGACTCAGCGGGTGAGGAGGTAGGCGACGGCGGCGACGGCCAGGGCCGCAATCACCAGCACAGCGATCAGCCCGCTCCGGCCGCGGGCGCGTGGCGCGGGCTCGGCGGTGGTCGGCTCGGCCCGCACCGCGACCCGGTCCGCCTCCACGGCGACGCGCAGCGCCTCGTAGTCCTGCACGTGCCGGGCGTGGGCCTCGGGGATCGCCGCTTCCGGGTCGGACGGCTCGTTCGGTCGCGCCGATTCGGCCGCGAGGTCACCGAGCAGCCGGCCAGCGGCCCCGCCGAGGAGCCGCTGAGCCTCGGCGCAGCGCCGGTCCACATCGCGGGCCAGCCGGTCCATCCGGGCCAGGATGGCCTCCTCCGTCTCCTGCGCGGCCAGGCGGGCCTTGCCCTGCGCCGCCCGGACCCGGTCCGCGGTGCCGTCGAGCGCCGCCACGGCACGGTCGTAGGCGGTCAGCGCGGCGAGGTACTCGTCGGTCTTCATCGCGCCTCACCCGTCCCACTCGACGCGCAGCAGGGCGCGCGCGGCCCGTGCGTCCAGCGGTGCGGCCGGGACGAGCACCTCGTGGCCGGCGTCCCGCGGCGCCCACAGCAGCGCCCGGTCATCCGCGCCTCCCCAGGTGAGCCCCGGACCGACGAGGTCCATCAGGCTGCGCCCGTCCATCCGCAGCGCGACGAGGCTCGCCGGCATGGTGGCCTCGCCGTGGCCGCGCTGCCGGCTGAACGCGCCGGCGCTGGCCCACCAGGCGAGAACGTGCGTTCCGCGGTTCGGGCCGTCGGCGAGCAGGGCCTGCAGGGCCTCGGCGGGCGACTCGGGCTCGTCGAGGCTCGCCGGGCGGTCCAGGTCGACGCTGCGGTCCAGACCGAAGCCGATCACGTAGCGGGTGACCCCGGCGCCGCCTTCCCGCATCGCGGCGGCCGCGGCGACGACGGCCGCGCCGTTGCGTCGTTCATTGTGCACCTCAGGGGCGAAGCCGAGCCGGTTGAGCAGGTCCACCAGCGCGCTCGTCGTCTCGCCGTACGTCACGGGGTCGAGCAGGTCGAAGATCGTGAACTCGGCGTCCCCGGCCGGGTGTTGCAGGGCCAGGGACACGGCGGCGGCCTGCAGCATGCCGATCGCCGATGCCTCGCCGGCGCCGACGATCGCCAGGTGCCGGCCGGGCTCGGAGCTCAGCACCGAGGTGGCCTCGGGCACGCCGAACGCGACGAAGCGGCCGAGCAGGGCGGCCCGGCTCGCGCCCGCACGGCGGCGCAGGCGCAGCAGCTCGCCGACGAAGGTGTCCAGGCCGGGCCGGCGGCGCCCGTCGAACACCTCGGGCGAGCGGCGCCCGGCGTGCCAGCGCCGCCACGCGCCGGTGCGGATCGCCGCGACGGTCTCGTCCCCGGCCCACGCCGTGACGAACCGCAGGTTGTCCTCGCGCCGGCCGAAGCCGTGGTTGATGATGGCCTCGCCGCGGTAGCGAAGCTCCGCCGCCGCATCGTTGTGCTGATCGAGCGTGGCCTGCGACTCGATCCGCGAGTTGCGCAGCGCGAGCCGGGTCGGGAACTGCGCGAACACGATGTCGGCCTTGGGGCCCAGCGCCGGAATGTGCGAGACGGCCTGCGAGGCGAGCACCACGTGGATTCCGAACCCACGGCCCATCCGCACCAGCTTCTCCAGCTGCGCGGCGGCCCGCTCCGCGATCTCGTCGAGCTCCTCGAAGAGGACCTGAAACTCGTCGATGACGAGGATCAGCCGCGGCATGCGGGTGCCCGGCTCCCGGGCTCGAAACGTCGGGTAGGTGCCGTCGTGGCGGCGCAGCGCCTCGGCCCGCACGGTGAACTGGTCGACGAGGTGTTCGATGACCGAGAGCGCGTACGCCCGGTCCGCCTGCACCCCGACCAGCCGGGCGTGCGGCAGCCAGTCCCGCCCGTCGGCCCCGGCGAGCGGGAAGAACGAGACGCCCTCGCGCATGTCCAGCAGGTACAGTTCGACCTCGTCCGGTCCGTAGCGGGCGACCAGGCCGTGCACGAGCGCCTGCAGCACGTTGGACTTGCCTTGCCCGACCGCGCCGGTGACGAGCATGTTGTGCCGCTGGGCGATCGAGTCACCGAGGCTGATCTCGACGGTGTCGCGCCCGGCGCGGCCGATCGGCACGGTGATCCCCCCGGCGGCGCTGCGCCCGTCCGGGCCCTCGCCGGCGAGCAGATCGGCCAGGGGCAGCACCGGCGCGGCGCCCTTCTGCGCGGCCCGGCCGATCGCCTCGGCGAGCCGCTTCGCCTCGGCGTCGCCGGGTGGCGGGTCGAGCCGGATGGCCAGCTGCGGCACGGTGGTCCAGGTGACGGTCGTACCGATGGTCAGCGTCTCGGCCGACGCGTCCACCGCGACCGCGGGCTCGTGATGCAGCAGGATGCTGATGCCGTAGCGCGGCCCGTCCCGCATCAGGCTCAGGAGGCTGGCCTGTGCCTGTTCGCTGAACGCGTCCGGGAAGTCGAGCACCACTATGAGTCGGTGCGGCTCGACCGGCAGGCCCGCCCGGCGCGACAGCTCGGCCAGGCTCTCCGCGTTGCCGCGCACCAGGCCGGCGATTCGCTGGTGCACCTCAACGAGCCGGGCGAGCAGCGCCTCCACCTCCTGCCGGTTCGTCGCCGGTGGCTCAAGTAGGGGGTCGTCGCTGCGGCCGAGCACCGCGAACGGCGCGTGCAGTGCGCGTAGCCGCGGATCGACGACCGCGATCCTGAGCTGGCCGAGGCCGGTGGCGGTGAGCGCGCGCAGCACGATCGTCTGCAGCACGCCGGCGACGGAGGGGTGAGCGGCGTCGCCGACCACCCGGACGTTGCCCTGCCCCAGTAGCGGCAGCAGCACCGGCGGCGGCGGAAGGGCCGCGGCGCCCTTTGGTGAGCGGCCCACGCTGCCGATCCGGACGTGCCCGGCGACGTCCAGCAGCCCGGCGGCGCCGCCCAGCTCCGGCGGCGGTCCGGCCTGGTCGGCCCCGGCCAGCGCCCGGGCCGCGGCCCACACCTGCGCGTGCGCGCGCTCCCAGCGGGTCTGGGCGCCGGAAACGGCCTGCCGGACTTCGGCACTGCCTGTGCTGTCGAGCCGCTGCCGCTGCGTCGCCGCCCGCGACCGGGCGCCCGCGCGGGCCGCGTCGAGCAGTCCCCGCACCCGGCCGGCAGACGCCCGGAACCGTTCGGCGGCGGCTTCGGTCCGCCCGGCCAGGTCGGCCCGCGCGGCGCGGCCCACGGCCGGAGAGTGGCCCTCACGCATCGCGGGCGGCACCGGACCGCACCCCTACCACAACACGGGCCGGGCGCAGCAGCGACTGCCCGAACAGCCAGCCCGGCCGGACCTCGCGCACCACGCGCCCGTCGCGCTCGTCGGAGGTGGCGGCCTGGCCGGCGGCCTCGTGGTACAGCGGATCGAATCGCTCGTTCTCGGAGACGAAGGGCGTGATGTCCCGCCGGGCCAGGATCTCGACGACCTCGGCCCGCACCGAGTCGAGCACCTCGGCCGGGTCGGCACCGTCCGTGCCGGCGGCGGTCAGGCGGTCGAGGAGCAGCAGCAGGTCCCGGGCGAACGGGGAGACGAACTGCCGCTCGAGGTCCTTCCGGGCGTCGCCGACCAGCTCGTACAGCTCCTCGTAGAGCCGGCGCTTGTCGCGGTCGTCCATCAGGCGCCGCTGGAACAGGTCACGCAGCCCAGCGACCTCCTGGGCCAGTGTCTGCAGGTCGGCCGGCTCGCTCATCCGAAGAACCGCCCGGCGGCCATGCCCATCTTGTTGCCGGCGTCCTGCATTTGCTCGGTCAGGTTCCCCTTGCCGAGCGCCTGCTGGGCGAGCTTCCAGGCCGGCTTGCGCCGCATCGCCGCGAACAGGCCGAACGCGGCGCCACCGCTGATGAGCAGGCTGAGGAAGAGGGCCGCGCCGATGCTCTGCGTCGCGTTGAAGCAGCCCGTGCAGGCGAACAGGAAGACGAAGATGCCCAGCCCGACGTACAGGTTGGGGGCCCGAGTATCCCACCGGATCTCCCGGCCCTGGGCCGCGAACGTCCGCAGCGCCGACACCGCCTCCCGCACCTCACCGTCCTTTGAGTGAAGCCGATCGATCTTGGTTGCGGCCCGCTCGAGGCCGTCGATCTGCTCCTCGGAGGTCCAGATGTGCCCGCCGCCCTGCAGCTGCGGTAGCTCGTCCAGCGCGGCATCGTGATAGGCCATGGCGAGGTGGTACTTGTAAACCTCGTCCTTCGGGAACCGCTTCACGATCGGCTCCATGAGCTTGACGGCGGCCTTCGGCTTGTCGTTGGCCAGGAACAGCCGCGCCTTGCTGGTGCCGTAGACGGGGTTCTCGGGGTCCGTGGCGAGCGCCTTGTCGAACTGGGTGAGCGCGCTCTTCCACTTCTCCTGCGCGGCGTACACCTCGCCGAGCAGATAGCTCGTGAACGCCTCGCCGGGCGCGAGCCGGCCCGCCTCCGCCAGCTCGTACTCGGCGTCCGGGAAGTTGCCCAGCAGCGCCGACGCCTGGCCGCGGACCGTCCACGCGACCGAGTTCCCGGGCGCGGACATCACCCACTCCTGGGCCACCCGGTGCGCGGCGAGCGGGTTGTCGTTTTCCAGGAAATGCCGCGCGCGGTCCTCCCAGTCGTCCGCACCGCCAGGCCCGCCCGCCGGGCCGACGGCGCCGACCTGCGCCTGGGCTTGCCGCGCCGGGCGGTTCTGGTCGTACTCGCGACGGCGCCCGGCGTCCAGCAGCGTCCGCTCGGCCTCGTCGAGGTCGCGCATGACCTGCTCGGCGTGGGCGCGCGTCTTGGGCTCGGGGTGGCTCTGCCGGGCGTTGAAGGTGCGTCGCTTGTTCTTGATCGCCGCCTTGATGTCCGCCGGGCTCGCGTCCGGCGCGAGGCCCAGTAGCTCGTAGAAGTCCACGAGGTGGGTGTTGTCGATGCTCATCGGCTACTCCGGTGCTGTTGCGGCGGCTACTGCACGCCGACGTCGGTGAGGCGGCGGGCGGACTCGATCAGCTCCTGCTCCGAGAAGTTCTGCGGGGCGTAGACCTCGAAGGTGCCCAGCGACTGCTTCGCGGTCAGGTCCGTGACCTCGACGAAGACGGTCTGGTCGATGTCATAGGCGTAGGTGACGGCGATGGGAGCGCCGGATGGGTACGACGGCAGCTTGACGACCTTGGTGTCGAGGATCTGGACGCCCTCGGGGTCGATGTCGTCGCCCTGCGTGATCTCGACGGCGACCTCTTCCTGGTTGTCGACCACCGTCGTGAAGAACCCCTGTTGCTGGGCCGGAATCCGGCTGTTGCGCGGAATGATCACGGTGTTCTCCATGCGCCCGGTGACCGGGTTGCGGGCCAGCGTGCCCAGGCCGTGCGAGGTCGCCTCGGCCACCGGTGGGATCGGCTGCCCGTCAACTGTCGGCACGGGTCCGCCCGGCTCGCCGGCGGCCTCCTCCAGCCGGGCCTGCACGGCGGCGCCGAGTACGACGAGCTCATCGGGGTTGATGCCGCGCTCGGCGGGCTTGCCGGCCTCCGCCTCGACCATGCGGCGCACCATCGGCATCCGGGTGGAACCGCCGACCAGCAACACCTTGTCGATGTCGGCCCACGTCAGCCCGGCGTCTTCGAGCGCGATCTCGGTCAGGCCCCGGGTGCGGTTCAGCAGCCCCTGCGCCGCCTCCTCGAACTCGGCCCGGGTCACCACGATGTTGTGGTTGCGCCCGCCGACGGTGAGCACCACCCGCGCCCGTTCCACCGTCGTCAGGCTGTGCTTGGCCAACTCGGTGCGCTCGCGCAGCATCGCGGTGGCGTGCTCGTCGTCGAACAGATCGGCGCCGCCCTCGGCCACGATCCGGTCGTTGATGAGCCCCATGAGGACGTTGTCGAAGTCGAAGCCGCCGAGGTTGCGGTCGCCCTGGATCGCCAGGACGCGCAGTTCGCCACCCTCGGTCCGCATGACCGTCACGTCGAATGTGCCGCCGCCGAGGTCGTACACGAGGAAGGTGCCGGCCGTGTCGGCGCCGATGCCGTAGGCCAGCGCGGCCGCGGTCGGCTCGTTGAGGATCCGCACGACATCGAGGCCGGCGATGGTGCCCGCGTCCTGGGTCGCTTTGCGCCGAGCGGAGTCGAAGTAGGCCGGAACGGTGATCACCGCCTGCGTGACCGGCCGGCCCAGGAACTCCTCGGCGTCCTCCTTGAGCCGGCGCAGGATGAAGGCGGAAACCTCCTCGGCGCGGTACTGCGCGCCGTTGCTCGCCTCGAACCGGTACGCCGGGTCTCCCATCTGCCGTTTTACGAACTGCACGACGTCCAGCGGTGCGGTCGCGGCGGACCGCTTGGCCATCGTGCCCACCAGCGGAGCGTCGTCCTGGAACAACACGACGGAGGGGGTGGTCGGCTCGCCGTCGCGGTTGGGAATGGTCTGCGGCTTACCCAGATCGTTGAGGAACCCGACGGCCGAGTAGGTCGTTCCCAGGTCAATTCCGACGATGGTCATGAGGGTGCCTCTCAGCGCGGCATGTTTCGCGGCGAGTGAAATACGGCTATCTCGCGGTAATGGCGCACAGCGTGAGCTGCGGCGATGTTGCTGCGTACGGTATCGAGGCGTGCCGCTGCGGTAATCCGCATGAAGTCCCGAGCTGGCTGCCGCTTCGACGGCCGGGTGTCCACCGCACGGCAGGTTCCTCCGGCTGTTCAGTGGCCCCATTCCGGGGACGTCGGGGGCCTGTTCACCACTCCCAGCGGAAGCCCACGACGGTCTGCTCGATGAATGGCAGGAGCACTGACGAGCAATTCCCGGAGCAATTCACCCGAACGTTCGGCGGCGGTCCCCCTTGGGGGCGGGCGTCGTCGTGCTCATCGCGTTCAGCCAGCGCGATCTCGTCGAGCGATCGTGGGCGGCGGGCGCCATGGCGTACCTGGTGAAGCGGAGGCTGCGTCGGCGCACCGCTCGGTGGAGGCCGCGGCGGCAGCGCACCGCCCGGGACTGCTTCCGTGGCGGCAGCGCACCGCCCGGGACTGCTTCCGTGGCGGCAGCGCACCGCCAGGGACTGCTTCCGTGGCGGCAGCGCACCGCTCGGCGCTGCTCTCGGGTCAGGCGCGGAGGCTGCTGCTCTCGGGTCAGGCGCGGAGGCTGCTGCTCTCGGGTCAGGCGCGGAGGCTGCGTCAGCGCACCGCTCGGTGGAGGCCGCGGCAGCGCACCGCTCGGGGCTGCTCCCGGATCACCCGCGCGAGGCTGCGGTGGCAGGGCACCGCTCGGGGCTGCTCTCGGATCAGCCGCGCGAGGCTGCGGTGGCAGGGCACCGCTCGGGGCTGCTCTCGGGTCAGGCGCGGAGGCTGCGGTAGTAGCGGACGGCTCGGGCGGCGAGGCGTTCGGTGCTGCGGGCCGCGGTCACGGAGCCGAGCATCGCGGGCGCGCCGGGCACGATCCGGCGGGCGAACCGGACGGCGAACGCCCTCGCGACCCCGGCGCCGAGCGCCCTCGCCAGGGCGCCGCCGAGCGTGGTGCTCCGGTCCGGCGGCCGGCCTGCCGGGACTCCCGCACCGCGGCCTCGGCGGTCTCCACCGTGGCGTGGACCTGCTGCAGGACGAGGAGCTCGGCGGCCCGGCGGCGGTCCTCGGGGTCGTGCCCGTACGCGGCGGCCACGTGCAGCACCAGCCGCGCCTGCAGCCAGCCGAGGGCGGCCGCCTCGACGACGACCCCGGCCGAGCCGGCGAACCCCGCGGCGAAGCCCTGCCGCCGCGCCCGCCGGACGAACTCCCGGGTGATCGCCCGCGACATCGCGTCACCGTCGACGCCCGGGTACGTGACCCGGTACCAATCGACCCGGTCGCGCGCCCCGGCGCCGAGCCGCTCGACCGCTGCCACCGCGAGCATCTCGGGGAGGAATGCGGGATCGACCGGCGCCGACTGGATCTGGACATTTGCGGATTCATCCGATTTGGCGGCCTGCACCGTGGCGGCTGGCGTGGGCTCGACGAATGCGCGGGCCTCGAAAATAGTGATCTCCGCCACTTTCGGTGCCGCTTTTTTCGCGGTGGCCTTCTTGGGGGCGGCCTTCTTCGCCGTGGCCTTCTTCGCGGGCGGGTCTTCCGTCGCGGGTGGATCAGCGGGAGGTTCCGCCAATGGTGTGACCTTCGTCGCGTTCGGGGCGGCCTTCTTGGCCGGAGCCGCCTTCTTCGCCGCCGCCTTCTTGGGCGCGGTCTTCTCGACCGGCTCTGCGGCTTTCCGAGCCGGCTCCGCGGCCGTCTTAGCTGCGGTTTTCTTGGCCGGAGCCGCCTTCTTGGCCGCCGTGGCCCGCTTCGCCGGGGTCGTCGCCGGGGGCGCTTCCTCGACCGGCGCCGCTTCGACGGGGAGCGGCTCGGGCACGGTCGCCGGGGAGGGCTCCGAACGCTGAGCCGGAGCACGAGACGCCCGGGTACCCCGCGCGGCTTCAGCGGCGGGAGGCGGGCTGGCCTGCGCGGGGGCGGTGCGGAAGGGGGTCGCCGAGACCGTGGGCGCGGCCGGCGCGAAGGGTGTCGTCGGGGCCGCCGTCCTGGGCCGGGGCGGCGCGGCCGGCGCATCCTCAGCGGTCGCATCCCGCGGCGGCGGCTCGAACCGCAGCGTCAGGTCGCCCAGAGCCCCGGCGCGTCGGGCATGGCCCGGGGGCGGGGCTTGTGGCGGTACCGAATCCGGTTTTGTGTCTTTTGTCGCCTTCCGACGATCCGGCGGATCCGCGTCCTCTCCCATCTTCACGAGCGTAATGGCCAACCGCCCGGAGCACCCGCCACGCGAACGACCAGCGCACACCCCGGGTCGCCACGCGGGGGGACTACCCACTTTGCCGGGTCTTGCCGCAAGCCTGTATCCTCGTACGGCGGTCTCTGGTGACGGGGACTGCTGGAGGCTTCGCCTAGTTCGGTCTATGGCGCCGCACTGCTAATGCGGTTTGGGTCTTAAAGCCCATCCCGGGTTCGAATCCCGGAGCCTCCGCGCAAAACCCGCAAAACCTGGTGTGTACACTAGGCCCAGCACCAAGCGCCCGTAGCTCAACGGATAGAGCATCTGACTACGGATCAGAAGGTTAGGGGTTCGAGTCCCTTCGGGCGCGCTCGATCGACAGGGTCTGAGCTGCAGAGATGCGGTTCAGGCCCTTCGTCGTTTCCGTCTCCTGTGGACGATGGGTGCCGCATGGGTGTCACTGCTCGTCCTCGACGGTTCGGGTGACGACGGGCGCGTGACCTGCGGCGCTTTCGCTTGTTGCCGGGTTGCTTGCCGGAGGGTGTCTGCTTTCGTCGCGACCGGCGGGCCAGGTGTGCCGGGCGGCGGTGGCGTCGGCGCAGCGGCGCTGGTGTAGGTGTCGGCGGTGACGACGATGCCGGAGTGGCCGAGCAGGTCCTGGCACCGTCTTGATATTGGCGCCGACAGTTCGGCGTAGGTGGAGACGGCGATCTCCGCGGCCGGCACGAGGTCTGACCCGCGAGCACGACCGAGCGGTGCGCCGACGCAGCCTCGGCGGCTGACCGCGAGTACCACCGAGCGGGTTGCGGGAAAGGTCTCATCCGGGTGCGCGCCCGCGCCGATGTCCCGAAAGGAGTACTCACCGCTCGAGGAGGGCCGGCATGGTCGAGGCAACCGGGAATCCGCGCCGTTCGTTGATGTCCGCGTTTCGCGATCTGTCGGTCGGCTGGAAGCTTCGCATCATGGCGATCCTGGTGTCCGTCCAGCTGCTGGCGATCGGACTGCTCGCCCTCTCGCAGCTCGGCAGTGCGCAGGGCCGGCTCGACGCGCTGTACAACGAGAATCTCCACCAGGTCCAGGCGGTGGACAACGTGCTCATGGCGTACAAGGACGTCCGCATCCAGCTGCGGGAGCTCGCGCTGGCGCAGTCGGCCGACGACAACGCCGCGGCCGAGAAGACCCTGCGCGGGGCGATCGACGACCTGAACAAGCGGTGGGAGCAGTTCAACTCCTCGGCCGGGCAGTGGGCGACGCAGGAGCGGCAGGCGTTCGCCGATTCCTGGCGGACGTACCAGTCGCTGCTGTCGGAGAAGCTGATCCCGCTCGCCTCCGCCCGCGACTACGGCAACTTCAACAAGGTGACCAAGGAGCAGGGGATACCGATCGCGGCGGCGATCGACAGCGCCACCGGGAAACTGGTGACCCTGCAGACCACGGACGCGGCGGCCACGCTGAAGGACTCCCGGTCGGCCTACGACACCTCGCGGGTGATCATGCTGGTCCTGATCGTGGTGGCGGTGGTGCTGGCGTTCACGGTGGTCCAGCTGATCAGCCGGGCCATCTCGCGGCCGCTCGCCCAGACGGTGAACGTCCTCGCCGCGCTGGCCGACGGGCGGCTGGACCAGCGGGTCTCGGTACGCAGCCGCGACGAGGTCGGCCGGATGGGGCGCTCGCTCAACAGCGCGCTCGAGCGGCTCTCCGAGACGGTGAGCTCGGTGATCGACTCGACCGCACAGCTGACCAACGCGGCGAGCCAGATCAGCGGCGCCTCGCAGAGCCTGTCGCAGGCGGCGACCGAGCAGGCTTCGAGCGTCGAGGAGACCACCGCCAGCATCGAGCAGATGTCCGCGGGGATCTCGCAGAACAGCGAGAACGCCGGGACCACCGAGAGCATCGCGACGAAGGCGACCACCGAGGCCCACGGCGGCGGGGAGGCGGTCAAGAAGACCCTCGAGGCGATGCGGCAGATCACCAGCAAGATCGGCATCATCGACGACATCGCGTTCCAGACCAACATGCTGGCGCTCAACGCGACGATCGAGGCGGCCCGGGCGGGGGAGCACGGCAAGGGCTTCGCGGTGGTGGCCACCGAGGTCGGCAAGCTCGCCGAGCGCAGCCAGGTCGCCGCGCAGGAGATCAGCGAGCTGGCGGCCAGCAGCGTGACGACGGCCGAGCGGGCCGGCGAGCTGCTCGACCAGATCATCCCCTCGATCACCCGGACCTCGGACCTGGTGCAGGAGATCGCGGCGGCCAGCGGCGAGCAGTCGACCGGGGTCCACCAGGTCAACATCGCGATGACCCAGATCGGCAAGGTCACCCAGCAGACGGCGTCGTCCAGCGAGGAGCTGGCCGCCACCGCCGAGCAGATGGCCGCGCAGACCGAGGAGCTGCGCAGCATGATGGCGTTCTTCACCACCGAGCGGGCCGGCAACGGGGTCCGCGGGTTCGCCCACGCGCGGCCGTCCCGCCCGGCCCCGGCCCCGGCCTACGCCACGGCCGGCGCCGGCGCGGGCAACCACCGGACCTTCGCGTCGTACCCGGCGACCGGCTCCGAGGTGACGGTCCCGGACATCGACGAGACCAAGTTCGACCGCTTCTAGGAAGCGAGAACCAAGCGAGAACCGCTTCTAGAAAGCGAGAACCGCTTCTAAGAAAGGACAGGGACCTGCTCGCGGGCGACGTGGTCGGCCACGAGCGGGCCCACGTCGAGGATCAGCGCCACCTCGCCGTTGCCCAGCACCGTAGAGCCGCTGATGCAGGTCGCCGCGCTGAACAGCCCGCCCAGCGGCTTGATGACGGTCTGGAACTGCCCGAGCAGCACGTCCACCACGAGCCCGGCCCGCTGCCCGGACTGCTCGATGACGACGACGTTCTGCCGGCGCGGCGGCGGCTCGGCGATGCCGAAGATGTCCCGCAGGCGGATGAACGGCAGCACCTCGCCGCGCAGCGACATGCAGGGCCGCGCCGCGCAGTTCCCCGGCAGTTCGACGCACTCGGTGACCCGGTCCAGCGGCACGATGTACGAGGCCGGCCCGACCCCCACGAGGAACCCGTCGATGATGGCGAGCGTGAGGGGGAGCCGGATCCGGAAGGTCGTCCCGGCGCCGGCCCGCGTGTCGACCTCGACGGTGCCGCGCAGCTCGGCGATGTTGCGCCGCACCACGTCCATGCCCACGCCCCGGCCCGACAGGCTGGAGACCGTCTCCTTGGTGGAGAAGCCCGGCTCGAAGATGAGGTCGTAGACCTCCTGGTCCGTCGGGCCGGCGGTGGGCGGCACGAGCCCGTTGGCGACCGCCTTGGCGAGGATCCGGTCCCGGTCGAGGCCGCGGCCGTCGTCGGCCACCTCGATGACGATGGAGCCGGCGTCGTGGAAGGCGTTGAGCCGCAGCTTGCCGCGCACCGGCTTGTCCGTCCGCTCGCGCTCCGCGCGGGTCTCGATGCCGTGGTCCAGGGCGTTGCGCACGAGATGGGTCAGCGGGTCGCCGATCCGCTCGACCAGCGCCTTGTCCATCTCCGCGTCGCCGCCGGTGATGATGAGGTCGACGTCCTTGTCGAGGTCGACGCAGACGTCGCGGACCACCCGCTCGAACCGGCGTAGCGTCGTGCCGATCGGCACCATCCGCAGCGAGAGCGCGCTGTGCCGCACCTCCTCGACCAGCCGCATGACCTCGTTCTGCGCGTCCACGTCGGCGCCGGCGTCGACCCGCCGGATGCCGACGCTGGACTGGGCGATGACCAGCTCGCCGACGAGGTCGATCAGCTTGTCCAGGCGGTTGGCGTACACCCGGATGGTCTGGTCCTGAGGACGGCTCTCGGCGGTCTTGCGCTGCCGGCTCAGCGCGGCCTCCACCACCGGCGCCTGGACCACGTTGCGCTCGATGAGGATCTCGCCGAGCGGGCGCGGGGCGCCGTCGCCGGCGCGGGCGTTGTCCTGCTGCTGGATCTGCAGGGCCGTGCTGATGTCGCGGTCGGTCGCCACGCCGCTCTCGATGAGCAGGTCGCCCAGGCGGTCGCGGTCGGGGAGCTCCTCGATGCGGCGCACGAATGTGTCGACCGGGACGGGGACGATCTCGATCTGGCTGTCGTCGCGGACGAAGTCGAAGACGCCCTCGATGTCGGCCTTCGGGGCGGTCGTGGCGAGCTCCGCCTCGAAGCCCAGGTAGCAGGTCTCGGGGTCCATGTTCTCGAGGTCGGGCAGCGCGTCGGCGCGGGTGGCGACCCGCGAGAGGGTGCCGATGGTCGACAGGTACCGCAGGAACGACAACGGGTCCATGCCGTTGCGCAGGCTGTCCGGCCCGAACCAGAGCGTGAGGCGCCAGGTCGGAGGCGCGTCGAGGAACGGCCGCAGCGCCAGCAGGAGCCGTTCCCCGGTGGCCTGTTCGTCGGCGGTCGGCGCGAGCCGGCCCGCGGCGATGCCCTCGACCATCGAGGAGACGTGGTCGGCGCACGGCAGCAGCGCCGACACGAGCGGGGCGGTGACGGGGAGCTCGCCCGCGCGGACCGACTCCAGCACCGTCTCGACCACGTGCGTGAACGACACCACGTGCCCCAGCCCGAACAGCCCGGCCGAGCCCTTGAGCGTGTGCATGGCCCGGAAGAGGGCGTTGACGGTGTCCGCAGTGTCGTCGTAGCCCTCCAGCCCGAGCAGGCCCTCCTCGAAGTCCTGCAGCAGTTCGCGGGCCTCGGTGAGGAACGTTCCCAGCGCGTCGCCGAAGTCAGCGAAGTCGTTCACAGCGCCCCCAGCGATCCGGTGTCGAGGTGGGCGACCGAGAGGGCCGTTGCCACCGCAGGGCTGGGATGCCGCAGCGTGAGGCGGGTGCCCTGCTGGCGGGCGTCGTGGTGGGCGGCCAGCAGGAGCTGCAGGCCGGCGGTGTCCAGCTCGGTCACGCCGGACAGGTCGAGCTCGAAGGGGCCCGTCCCGCGCAGGTACGCGCGCAGCCGGGCATGCTGCTCCGCGGCCGTCATGACGGTCAACTCCCCCTCGAAAGCGAGGCCCTCGAAAGCGAGGCCCGAGAAGCCGAGGCTCATGGCGCGATGAGCTTCTGCACGGCGGCGAGCATCTGGGCCGGCTGGAACGGCTTGGTCACCCACGCCTTGGCCCCGGCCGCCTGGGCCTGCCGCTTCTTCTCCTCCTGCGACTCGGTCGTCAGCATGATGATGGGCGTGAACTTGTACGCCGGAAGCTTCTTCACCTCGCCGACCAGCGTGATGCCGTCCATGTTCGGCATGTTCACGTCCGAGACGATGAGGTGCACGCGGCGGCCGTCGAGCTGGCGCAGCGCGTCCTGGCCGTCCGTGGCGGCCAGCACCTCGTAGCCCGCGCCGCGCAGGGCGATCGTCACCACCTGCCGCACGGATGCCGAATCGTCGACAACGAGGATGGTCTTCGACATGAGGACTCCTAGAAGAAGGTGATCTCCGATTCGGGCACCCCGGCGGCGACGCCGGCGTGCTGGGCGTCGCGCTCCTGGTGCATGGTGTAGGTCGCGGTGAGGTCGTCGAGCAGGCGCCGCCCGTCCAGCGGCCGGCGGATCCCGGTCGCGTCCGGCTCGGCCCGGTCGACGAGGCCCGGCAGCTGCTCGATGCTGTCCTTGACGTGCCCCAGGACCTGCCCGATGCGGTCCTGGAACTGCAGGTTGACGATGGCCTGCGAGACGCCGCCGCGGATGCCGACGGCGGCCCGTTCCAGCTCGTCGGAGGAGTGCCGGAGGCCGGAGAAGACCGCGTCGAGGTCGTCGAGCACCTCGCTCACCTCGGTGTTGGCCCGCGCGACGGCGACCCCCTCGCGCTCGGCGTCGCCCTCGGCCCGCGACAGGGTGGACGTGATCGCGCCGCCGATGCCGTCCACCCGCTGCGCCATCCGCTCGCTGGTCTGGAACGAGCGGTCGGCGAGCTGGCGGACCTCGAGCGCGACGATGCCGAAGCCGGCCCCGGCCGCGCCGGCCCGGGCCGCCTCGATGGAGGCGTTGAGGGCCAGGAGGTTGGTCTGCGCGGCGATCTGCGCCACCTCGGCGGTCATCTGCTTGAGCTCCTGGTTGAGCTCCAGCAGCCGCTCCAGGTCGCCGAGGGCGGCGCGCTTGGAGCGCAGCGCGTCGTCCAGCGTGCTCACCACGTTGTCCAGGCGGTGCCGGCCGCGCTCCAGCGCGCCGCCGCCCCGGCTGTCCTCCAGCGCCGCGCTGGAGGAGGCCAGGACCGCGTCGAGGTTCTCGACGATCTGGCCGAACTCGGCGGTCACGGCGCCGACGGCGTCCTCCATCTGCGACCGCGAGGACGCGATCTGGTTGGCCCAGACGGGCGTGATCGTGGACGCGAGGTCGCCCACGCTGTCCTGGAATCGGATGGCGTCCCGGCGCACCGTGGCCTCGTCGGTGGTACCGCGGGCGGACCGGCGGCCGAACCAGGCACCGGCGGCCGCGCCGACCGCGAGGGCGAGCAGGACGAGCAGCAACTCAAGCATGGGTACGGATCACCTCGGCTATGGCGGACAGGGGAACCTCCCGGTCGACGGCCCCGAGCCGGACCGCCTCCTTCGGCATGCCGTGCACGACGCAGGTCGCTTCGTCCTGCGCGACGGTCAGCGCGCCGGCCTGGCGCATCTCGAGCAGACCGCGGGCGCCGTCGTCGCCCATGCCGGTCATGATCACGCCGAGCGCGCGCGGGCCGGCGACCTTGGCGACGGAGCGGAACAGCACGTCGACCGACGGCCGGTGCCGGTTGATCGGCGGGCCGTCGCTCACCTTGACCCGGAAGTGGGCGCCGTCGCCGACCAGCTGCAGGTGTCGGCCGCCCGGGGCCACGAGCACGGTCCCGGCCACCACCGGGTCGCCGTTGCCGGCCTCGCGCACGCTCATCGGGCACATGCCGTCGAGCCGCTCGGCGAAGGCGGCGGTGAACTTCTCCGGCATGTGCTGCACGATCACGATGCCCGAGCGCACCGGGGGCAGGGCGGTGAGCACCTGTTCGAGCGCCTGGGTGCCGCCGGTCGAGGTGCCGATGGCCACGACCCGGTCGCTGGTGGTGCCGGGCGGGTCCGGCGCGGCCGGCAGGGGGCGGCGCTCGTTCGCGGGGACCAGCCGGGACGCCTTGCCGGCCGCCGCGGCCCGCACCGCCGTGACGATGTCGCCGGAGTCCTCCTCCAGGAACGTCTTCAGGCCGGTCGTGGGCTTCGGTACGACGCTCGCCGCCCCGGCCGCCAGCGCCTCCATCGTCGCGCGGGCGCCGCGCTGGCTCAGCGTCGAGCAGATGATCACCGGCGTCGGCCGGGCCGCCATGATCTTCTTGAGGAAGGTGATGCCGTCCATCCGGGGCATCTCGATGTCGAGCACCACGACGTCGGGCCACTGGCGGTTCATCTGCGTCATGGCGAAGAGCGGGTCGGCGGCGCAGCCGATCACCTCGATGCCGGGCGCGCCGGACAGGCGGCGCGACAGCACCTGCCGCACCACCGCCGAGTCGTCCACGATGAGGACGCGGATCGTCATGCCGAGTCCTCCAGGTGCCGCAGCGCCTGGTGCTGCAGCCAGACCTCGCCGGTGGCGATGTCGAAGATGAGCAGGCGCGATCCGGTGCTGCCCAGGTGCCGGGCCGCCGGGTGCAGGCCCTGCTCCTCGAGCAGCCGCAGCCCGGCCGCGACGTTGCCCTGCGGGACGCCGCCGCTGTGCGGGAACTGCGCCCCGCCGCCGAACATCTTCGCCTCGTACTGCGAGATCTCCGTCCCCCGCCCGCGCACCTCGCGCAGCAGCAGTTCGACGGCCTCGTCGGCGTACCGGCCGCTGAGCTCGCCCCCGGGCTGCCGCTGACTCCGCGCCGGCACGACGAAGTGGCACATGCCGCCGACGCGCAGCCGCGGGTGCCACAGGGTGATCGCCACGCACGAGCCCAGCAGCGTGCGCAGCCGGACCCCGGCCCCGGCGAAGCGGACGTCGCCGGGGTGCAGGTAGATGTCCGTCGCCGGGCTAGCCATGGGCCGCCTCGGGGAGCCGGTAGATCGACGGCTGCACGGCGCGCAGCCGCGACGGGATGCCGTTGAGCGTCTCGGACAGGCTGACGATGAGGTGCCCGCCGGGCTGCAGCATGTGCTGTACCCGGTCGATCAGGCCGGCCTTCGTGGCGTTCTCGAAGTAGATCATCACGTTGCGCAGCATGATCACGTCGAAGCGGCCCAGCCGGCGCAGGTCGTCGAGCAGGTTGGCGTGCTGGAAGTTCGTCCGGGCCCGCAGCGCGCGGTCGACGAGGATGAGCCCGTGGTACTCGTCCCGGCCGCGCCGGAAGTACTTCTGCAGCAGCGGCCGCGGGATCCGCTCCGTCGCGGTGATCGGGTACAGGCCGGCCCGGGCCCCGGCCACCATCCGCGACGAGATGTCGGTGCCGACGATCTCCCAGGCCCCGTCCGGCATCGCCTCGGACAGCACGACCGCGGCGGTGTACGCCTCCTCGCCGCTGGAGCTGGCCGCGCTCCACAGCCGCAGCGGCCGGCCGGCCGGGTGCGCGGGCGCGATGACCCGGCCCAGGTACTCGAAGTGCTGCGGCTCGCGGAAGAAGAACGTCTCGTTGGTGGTCAGCTGGTCGATCGCGAGGCGCAGCTCATCGGTCTGCTGCGGCGCGGAGAGCAGCCGCAGGTACTGCGTGTAGCTCGACAGCCCCAGCGCCCGCAGCCGCCGGTCCAGCCGGCCCATGACGAGCGACTCCTTGCCCGGGGACAGCCGGATGCCCGTGTGGCGGTGCAGGAACTCGCTGACGGCCTGGAACTCGGCCGGGGTGATCACGATCGGCCCGGCCAGCAGCGACGTCATGACACCGGCGCGGGCCGGCTCGCACCCTCGGCGTCGTCGGCCGGATCGGGCGGCGCGCTCGCCAGTGCCGCGATGTCGGCCGCCGGGAGCAGGTGCCCGACGTCGAGCACGATGATGAAGTCGCCATCGCGCTTGGCCATGCCGCCGATGAAGTCCGCGTGGATGCCCGCGCCGAAGGCCGGCGGCGGTTCGAGGTCCTCCGGTGTGAACGTCTCGACCTTGCTCACCGCGTCGACCAGGATGCCGATCTCCTGCCCGTCGCCGCGCCCGCCCGGGGCCTCGCCGGCCCCCGGGACGCCGTTGACGTGCACGATGATGATGCTGGTGCGCCGGGCGATGGCGGTGGAGCCCTTGGCGAAGCGGATGGCCAGGTCGATCACCGGAACCGCCCGGCCGCGCAGGTTGATGACGCCGCGGACGAAATCGGGCGCCATGGGCACGACCGTGAGGTTGCGGTACTCCAGGATCTCCGCGATGTGGAAGATGTCCAGCGCGTAGGCCTCGCCGTTGAGCGTGAACGTCAGGTACCGCGCCTCGGAAGCAACGTCCACGCTCACGGCGATTCCCCCTGGTGACACCCGTTCTGCACCCCTCGTGCCACTCATCGGCACCACGGGAGCCACCTCAAGGAAAACGTCAGACGAGCGGCGTGATGTCCAGCCCCGCCAGCTCCCGCGCCCCGGCCACCACCTCGATCGCGATGATCCGCCCGCCGGCGACGGTGAAGCTGAGCGCCAGCCGGGCCAGCCCGTCCGGCGAGCGCACCACCGCGCCCGCCGCGCCGTCGATGTCGGCCGGCTCGGCGCCCTGTGCCCGGCCGTGGAAGAACTCGGCCACCACCTCCGCGCCGCGCGACTGGCCGCTGCCGCCCATCCGGGCCGCGGTCTCGTCGGCGCGCATGACCACGTCGGGGTCCAGCAGGGTGAGCAGCCCCGTCATGTCCCCGGTGCGCGAGGCGGTGAGGAACGCGGCCACGATCTCCCGCTGCCGCCGCACGTCGGCCGCCGAGGCGGAGCCGCCCGACTGCACCCGCCGCCGGGCCCGGCTGGCCAGCTGCCGGGCCGCGGCCGGGCTGCGCCCCACGACGACCGCGATGTCCTCGAACGACACCGCGAACATGTCGTGCAGCACGAACGCCAGCCGCTCGGTCGGCGTGAGCGTCTCCAGCACCACGAGCAGCGCCACCCCGACCGAGTCGGCGAGCACCGCCGCCTCCTCGGGATCGCCGCCGCCGGTCGGCGCGTCCACGGCGTCGAGCGGCTCTTCGCGGCGCCCGGCCCGCGAGCGCAGCATGTCCAGGCAGATGCGGCCCACGACGGTGGTGAGCCAGGCGGCGAGGTTGTCCACCTCGCCGGCGTCCGCCCGGTGCAGCCGCAGCCAGGCCTCCTGCACGGCGTCGTCGGCCTCGGCCGCCGAGCCCAGCATCCGCTGCGCCACCGCCCGCAGCCGGGGCCGCGCGGCCTCGAACCGTTCGGCCAGCACCTCGTCGTTCACATCGCCCACCTTTGGCACTAATTGTGGCCTACGCCATATTCGTCACACTGCCCGCCACCGGGGCGTCATACAAGCGACGAACCAAACAGCCCCGATGTGACGGAGGAACGACGATGGACACCACGAACACGCCCCGCCTGACCAACACTGCCGGGCCGGACGTTCTGAAGGCGGTCAACCTGCTGTACAAGGCGGCGCACTCGTCCGGGGTGCCGGGCCCGACGCTGGAGCTGGTCCACCTGCGGGCCAGCCAGATCAACGGCTGCGGCCCCTGCGTGGACTCCGGCGCCCGCTCCGCCCGCAAGAACGGCGAGACCGACGAGCGGCTGTTCGCCGTGGCCGCGTGGCGGGAGACGCCGTACTTCACCGCCGCGGAGCGCGCCGCCCTGGCCCTCGCCGAGGCGGCGACCCGGCTGGCCGACCGGGCGGACGCGGTGCCGGACGAGATCTGGGCCGCGGCCGCCGAGCACTTCAACGACGAGCAGCTGAGTGGGCTCGTGCTGTGGGTGGCCGTGACGAACTTCTTCAACCGCATCAACGTCACCACCCGCCAGCAGGCCCCGCAGAACTGGGGCTAGAAGGTGACGCGGGGACCGCAGGCAACTCCCCCCGCGGTGTGACCGTGGGTTGCGACCCGCGCGGCTACCTTCCGTTGCATGCGGATAATCGCGCGAGTCCTGATAGCCACGGGCATCTGCGTCCTGCTGATGGTCACCGGCCCGGGCGTCCTGCCGGCCTGGTCCTGAGCCGAAAACCAGCGGCGGGGCGCCCGGGCGCTCGGTACCGTGCGATGGCATGGCTGACATCGGCAAGGTGCTGCGGGACAGGCTCGCGGCCGCGTTCGAGACCGTGACCGGATCGACCGTGGACCCCGCCCTGCGCCGATCGCAGCGGGCCGACTTCCAGGCCAACGGAGCGCTCGCGCTGCCGGGGGACAAGCGGGCCACGGCGGCCGCGGTGGTCCGGGCCGCCGGGCTCGACGAGCTCTGTTCCCGCGTCGAGGTGGCCGGTCCGGGGTACGTCAACCTCACCCTCG